>CANRML010000011.1 GCA_947631725.1 uncultured Clostridia bacterium | reverse complement strand
ATGATGCCAGTAATTAGTAAACCAAGAGAAGAAATATCAAAATATGCACCAAGAATTATTGCAACAACTATTAAAGTAGATAAAATTAAAGATGTTATCGGACCTGGCGGAAAAATGATAAATAAAATCATTGAAGAAACTGGAGTTAAAATTGACATTGAGGAAGATGGACAAGTATTTATTTATTCAACAGATTCAGAAAAAGCTATCCAAGCATTAGAAATGGTAGAAGATATTGCAAGAGATGTAGAAGTTGGCGGAATATATTATGGAGAAGTTACAAGAATTATGAACTTTGGAGCTTTTGTAGATTTAGGTTGTGGAGGAAAAGAAGGCTTATTACACATTTCTAAAATATCAAAAGAAAGAATAAAAAATGTAGAAGATGTATTACACATAGGAGATAAAGTAACAGTAAAAGTAACAGACATAGATGAACAAGGAAGAATAAATTTAACAATGAAAGACTTAGCTGATTAGGAAAGTGGATTACCACTTTCCTAAAAAAAGGAGGAAATTATGCCATCTTGGACAATCCATTTATCAATAATTGATAAAGTATGTAAAAAAATACAAATACCTAATAACAATATATTTACATTTGCAAATATTATGCCAGATATATTTGAAGGACATAATACGCCAAATCCATCCATTATAGTTAAAGACTATTCTACACATTATCCATATCGAACAAATATAAATGGCATGGAAGTTGATTTACCAGATATAAAAAGATTTAAAAAACAATATAAAGAATATTTTAAAAATCCAGTAATTTTAGGGTATTACACACATCTTTTAACAGATAACTATTGGAATGTCCAATTATACAAAAACCATTATAACATGCAAGATTCAAAAAAAGGGTTATTAAGTATTAAATTAAGTGATGGAAGTACTAAAATTTGCCCTTTTGCTGAAATACAACCAGTAAAACATAAAGACTTAAGAACATTTTCACGGATACTTAAGAAATGAAACAGAAATAAATTTCCCAAGTTATGATGAAAAAATATTAGAATATGCAAAAGATTTAAAAGAATTTACATATACAAATGATGATATTATTAAAACATTTAAATATGTAGAAGAAAACATAAAGAATAATAAAGAAAAAGTAGAAGAAGAATATAAATTATACACAAAACAAGAATTATTAAATTATATAGATAAAAGTGTAGAATTGATTGAGGAGGAAATACTTGAAAGTATCAGAATTTGATTATGATTTACCAGAAGAACTAATTGCTCAAACACCTATTGCAAAAAGAGACCAATCTAGATTGATGGTATTAGATAGAAAAAACAAAACTATTGAACATAAAATATTTAAAGATATTATTGATTATTTAGAGCCAGGAGATTGCCTAGTAAGAAATAATACTAAAGTTATACCAGCACGTATATATGGAAAAAAAGAAACAGGTGCAAATGTAGAATTTTTGCTATTAAATAATATAGAAGGAGATATTTGGGAAACAATTGTAAGACCAGGAAATAAATTACAAGAAGGTGCAAAGGTAATTTTTGGAGATGGATTATTAAAAGCAGAGATTATAGAAAAATTAGCAGGAGGAACAAGAAAAGTAAAATTTACATATGATGGAATCTTTAATGAAATATTAGATAAAATTGGCTTAATGCCATTACCACCATATATTCACGAGGAATTAAAAGAAAAAGACAGATATCAAACAGTATATGCAAAATATAAAGGGTCTGCTGCAGCACCAACAGCAGGGCTACATTTTACAGAAGAACTTTTACAAAAAATAGAACAAAAAGGGATTCAAATTGCAAATGTTACTTTACATGTAGGAATAGGAACATTTAGACCAGTTAAAGAAGAGACAGTAGAAAAACACAAAATGCATACAGAACATTTTTATATAAAACCAGAAGATTGTGAAAAAATAAATAAGGCAAAGAAAAATGGAAAACGTGTTATAGCAGTTGGTACAACTTCTTGTAGAGTATTAGAAACAATAGCAGATAAAAACGGATATGTTAAACCAATAGAAGGAGATACTGGAATTTATATTTATCCTGGATATAACTTTAAATGTATAGATAGTTTAATTACCAACTTCCATTTACCAAAATCAACATTACTGATGTTAGTATCAGCTTTTGCAGATAAAGATTTTATACTTGAAGCATATGAAAAAGCAGTGGCAGAGAAATATAGATTTTTTAGCTTTGGAGATGCAATGCTAATTATTTGAGGAGTATAAATGGACAAAAAAACAAAAAAGGATGTAAAACGATTAATAAAAGAAAGAAAATTTGATGAAATTTTTGAAAAATATGGAGGTACATGTTATAGAAATTATGTACCAACTTGGTATTCCTATGAAGAAATAAAAAAGCTAAAAAAAGAAAAAAGGTATGAAGACATCTATATAAAATATGGATATAATGAATATAGAAAAATCCTAGAAAAAGCAAGATATGATGAAATAAAAGAATACAAAGGAAAAACAAAAGCATATTTCTATAAAACAAAATGCATATTAAAGCATATTGGAGTAAATACAGCATTAGTATTTACAGGATTTGCAGTTTTTTCAGCAGGAACAACAGAAGAAATTATAAAAATGAATTCAATCCAATATGCTGACGAAATAGAAGAATATGATAAAAAAATAAAAAATTATGCCGAAAAAATAAGGAAAATGAATCTAACAAAACTACAAACATTAATGAAAGTTACAGAAGATATGTGGGATAATATTGAAGGATATAAAACTCCATCAAAAGATGTATTTGGATTTTTTGAATTAGATTTAGCCACTCAAGATGGTTATGGAGTTTGCCGTAACTTTGCAGCAGATGTAGCAAAAAAATTAAATGCAATAAATCCAGAATTTAATGCTCGAACAATAAATGTATATATAGCTGGTGAAAATATAAAAAAAGCTAATATAAATGAAAATAAAAAACAAAAAGTAGCCAAAAAAATACAAAAAGAAAATGAAGAAACAGAAACGGAAAAGCCTGATCAAAATGAAGTAGAAGAAAATAAAAATAATACTCAGGAATTCTGGGATAAAATTTATGAAGACATTACTGATAATGTTATAGGAAATCACATGGTAACACTTGTAGATATACCAGAAGATAAAATAACACTTGTATTAGATCCTACAAATCCATCAATTAGTATATATCAAAATGGAAAAATAATATTGCTAAATCCAGGAAATATAACTATGGATGCTAAAGAATACAGTACAGCAATATATAATGGAGGGATAGATGGTTTAATCGATAGTAGTAAAGGATTTTTAGATTCATTTAAAAAGCCAAAATTAAGTTACGAAGAAATAGTTGCCAAATACGGATTAGAAGCTCAAAACAATGCTTTAAAACAAATAAAAGCAATAACAACTTCTAAAAATGATATTAACCCAGAAAGAGCTAAATTTATAGAACGCATAAGAGTAAACAAATTAGAAAAAGATATAAAAAATGAAAATTATTTAGAAATAAATGAAGATAGGGAGAGATAATGAAAAAAGCAGTAACATATGAACTTATACATGAGTGTAAGCAAACAGGTGCAAGAAGAGGAGTTATACACACACCACATGGTGATATCCAGACCCCAGTATTTATGCCAGTAGGAACTCAAGCAACAGTAAAATCAATGACACCAGAAGAATTAAAAGAAGAAGTAGGAGCACAAATTATTTTATCAAATACATATCACCTATATCTAAGACCAGGACAAGAAATTGTTAAAGAAGCAGGTGGATTGCATAAATTCATGAATTGGGATAGGCCAATTTTAACAGATAGTGGCGGATTTCAGGTATTTAGTTTAGGAGAATTAAGAACAATTTCTGAAGAAGGTGTAGAATTTAAATCACATTTAGATGGAAGTAAACATTTCTTTTCTCCAGAAAGCGTTATGAAAATAGAAGAAGATTTAGGTGCAGATATTATAATGGCATTTGATGAATGTGTAGAATATCCAGCAACATATGAATATACAAAACAATCAATGGAAAGAACTACACGTTGGGCAAAACGTTGTAAAGAGGCACATAAAACAGAAAATCAAGCTCTATTTGGAATAATACAAGGTGGATTTTATGAAGACCTAAGAAAACAATCAGCTAAAGACTTAATTTCATTAGATTTACCTGGATATGCTATAGGAGGAATTAGTGTAGGAGAACCAAAAGAAAAATTCTTAGAAATGCTATATTATACAACACCACTTATGCCAAAAGAAAAACCAAGATATTTAATGGGAGTTGGAACACCAGACTATTTAATAGAAGCAGCTATTGCGGGAATTGATATGTGTGATTGTGTATTACCAACAAGAATTGCTAGAAACGGAACAGCGCTAACTTGGAAAGGAAAAATTGTTGTTAGAAATGCAACATATGAAAGAGATTGGAGACCATTAGATGAAAACTGTGATTGTTATGCTTGCAAAAACTACACTAGAGCATATATTAGACATTTAATAAAGGCAAATGAAATTTTAGGTGTTAGATTATTATCAATTCATAACTTAAAATTCTTGACGAAATTAATGGAAAGAGTTAGAATAGAAATAGAGAAAGATAATTTGTTAAACTTTAAAAATGAATTTTATAAGCAATATGGCTATATAAAATAAGGGGGGTATACAAATGAATATAATTGAAGAAAGCTTTACAACAACCAAAAAGAAAAATAACAAACTTTTACCAAAAATTATTTTAGCATTTATCATATTATTAGTTATTGCGATTATTGGAGTTGTTATTACATTAGCATATATAGAAGATTCAAAATTAAAAATATCAATTAATGGAAAAGTAGAACCAAAATTAAATGATATGTTTGTCTTTGAAGAAGACACTACATATGTATCAATTAGAGATATTGCACCATATTTAGGATATCAAAGCTATAGTGGTGATTATGCAGAAAGATCAGAAGCAAAAAATAAATGCTATATTCAAAGTGAAAATGAAATAGCAAATTTTGTATTAGCTTCTGAAAAAATATACAAATTGGAAATGAGTAGATCTGCATCAGAATACAAATATTTCTATAGTAAAAGACCAGTAAAATCAATAGGTGGCAAATTGTATGTTTCAACAGATGGTATGGAAAATGCATTTAATGTAAGTTACATACATAATAAAGAAACAAATCGCATAAATATTTATACAATGGACTATTTACTACAAAGTTATGATACTATGATATTAGATAGTGGATATACAGAAACAAGTCAAGAATTCAATGATATGAAATCAATTTTTGAAAGCAGATTGATTGTAGAAAACGATGAAAAAGAAATGGGAGTTATTGACTTAGATGGTAATGTAATTATAGAACCTAAATATGAAAAAATATCATATATTCCAGAAACAGGAGATTTTTATGTAGTAAGCAATGGAAAAATTGGAGTCATTTCAAAAAATGGTGATATGAGAATACAAATACTATATGACAGCTTAAATCTTATGGATATGGATGCAGGACTTTATGTTGTAGGAAGAGAAGGCAAATATGGTATTATTGATGTAAGAGGAAATTTGAAACTATATATCGAAAATGACCAAATAGGAATTGATATTTCAGCTTTTGAAAAAAATGATATAAGAAATGGATATTTATTAGTAAACAATTTAATTCCAGTAAAAAAAGGTGATCTTTGGGGACTATATAATAAAAATGGACAAAAGGTTGTAGATTTCCAATTTGATAGTTTTGGATATGTTGCAAATAGTAATAAAGATGCAATGAATTTATTAGTAATTCCAAACTATAATGTAATGGTTACTTGCAAAGATGGAAAATATGGACTAATTAATAGTTCAGGTGAAATAATATTCCCAAACAGAGCAGATGACATATATTTCACTATTGAATCTGGAAAACGTTATTATTATCTAAATTATAACAACAACAGAAATAATGTAGAAGACTGGCTAGACTCAATAGGTGTTAAAGCTACTACAAATTCTAATACACAAACAAAAACTAATACTCAAGAACAAACAAGTGAAGAAAATGAAACTACAAATAATTAAATAAAAGAATAAAATAAAAACTGCAAGCATAAATATATAAATAAGACAAGATAACTACTAAGGAGAATATATATGTTTAATGTTGCAGTTTTTAGATTAAAAGATATGTTACGATATCTTGTAGTCATTTCTATATCCATTATTATGGTTATCATGGCTACAAGATTTTTTCGTAATAAAAAACAAATTCAAGTAAATGTTAATATAGGAAATCAAATAGAAAAAGCAATGGAGGGAACATATACCCAAACGATTGACACACAAATTCCTCTTATTAGTAAAATAGAAGAAAATGAAAAAGCAACAAAAGATTCTACAAATAAATATAATTACAGTACATCTTTTTTAGAAACACAAATTAGTGCTATAAATGTAACAAAAGAAAACAAAGAGCAAGAAACACAAGAAATAGAGATTGCAGAACAAGTACCAGATAACCAAGAAGAAGTAAAAACTGGGGTAGAAACACAAGTTGTAACTAATAATCCCATTACAGAAAGTTTTAATACACAATATAAAAATGTAAAAATAAAGAATCAAACTAGTATAAATTTAACAGAAGAAATTTTAACACCAAATATAACTATAGATAATAAAAAAGTAATCATATATCACACACATAGTTGTGAAAGTTATACATCAAGCGAAAAATATCCATACACACCAACAGGGACATTTAGAACAACAGATTTAAAATATACTGTTACAGGTGTTGGAACAGAATTAGAAAATCAATTAAAAAGATATAATATACCAGTAGTACATGATATGACATATCATGATTACCCAGCATATAATGGTTCATACACAAGGTCACTTGCTACTGTAGAAAATATTTTAAAAACTGATCCAGCAGACATTATTATTGACTTACATCGTGATGCAATTGGAAGTAGAAGTGACTATGCACCAACAGTTAAAATAGGAGAAGACTATTGCGCACAAATGATGTTTGTTATGGGAACAAATGAAGGAGGATTGCAACATCCAAATTGGCAACAAAACTTAAAATTTGCTGTTAAAGTCCAAGAAAAAGCAGAGGAACTATATCCAGGACTATTTAAGCCAATAATGGTATCAGAAAATAGATATAACCAACATGCAGGAAAATATGCAAATATTATAGAAGTAGGAGCAACTGGAAATACTTTAGAACAATGTTTGGCAAGTATGAAATATTTAGCTAAGGTAATAAGTGAAGTAGAAAAATAGTTACATGTTAAGATACTCTTGCAATTACAGCAAAAATGTAGTACAATATAAACATAAAATGGAACAAGGGGAATTAGCTATGTTGGAAAAAATAAATTCACCAGAAGATGTAAAAAAATTAAATGACCAAGAAAAAAAACAATTAGCTGAAGAAATTAGAAAATATATATTAGAAATTGTATCAGAAAATGGAGGGCATTTGGCCTCTAATTTAGGTGTGGTAGAGTTAACAATTGCTCTACACACCGTTTTTGATGTTTCAAAAGATAAGATTATATGGGATGTAGGACATCAAACTTATGTACATAAAATTTTAACAGGAAGAAGAGAAGCATTAAAAACACTAAGGAAATTAAATGGAATAGCAGGATTTCCTAAAACAAGAGAATCTGAAACAGATTGTTTTAATACAGGACATAGCAGTACATCTATATCTGCTGCACTTGGGATGGCAAGAGCAAGAGACTTAAAAGGAGAAGACCACTCTGTAATTGCAGTAATAGGAGATGGAGCATTGACAGGTGGGATGGCATTAGAAGCTTTAAATGATACAGGATTTAGCAAATGCAAAATGACAGTTATATTAAATGATAATGAAATGAGTATATCACCTAATATTGGTGGGTTAAATAAATTTTTAAGTAAGTTAAGAACCAAAAAACTATATACAAAATCAAATATATCTGCAAAAAAAATTATTTGGAAAATACCAGGTATAGGAAAGCCAACAGTAAAAATAATTCAAAGAGTAAAAAGAAGTATAAAACAACTAATTATTCCAAAAATGTTTTTTGAAGATATAGGCTTCACATATCTAGGACCAGTAGATGGGCATAATATTACAGAATTAGAAAATATTTTACGTTTAAGTAAACAAGTAGATACACCAGTTTTAATTCATGTATTAACTAAAAAAGGAAAAGGATATGAAATTGCAGAAAATAGTCCAGATAAATTTCATGCAACAGGGCCTTTTAATATATCAACAGGAGAACCTAAAAAAGAAAAAACACCAGATTATTCAAAGATCTTTGGAGATAAATTAGTAGAACTTGCAGAGAAAAATAAAGATATAGTTGCAATTACAGCATCTATGAAAGATGGTACAGGATTATCAAAATTTCAAAAAATGTTTCCAGAAAGATTTTTTGATATTGGTATTGCAGAGCAACATGCAGTAACATTAGCAGCAGGGATGGCAAAAGAAGGATTGATTCCAGTTGTACCAATTTATTCATCTTTTTATCAAAGAGCATATGATCAAGTAATACATGATATTGCTATTCAAAATTTGCCAGTTGTATTATGTGTAGATAGAGCTGGACTTGTTGGAGCAGATGGAGAAACACATCAAGGACTTCTAGATATGGCATTTTTTAGATTAGTACCAAATTTAACAATTATGGCGCCAAAAGACTTTAAAGAATTAGAAAATATGTTAGAATTTGCAATAAATCTAAAAAAACCAGTTGTTATTAGATATCCTAGAGGTGGAGAAAGCAATGAGGTTAAATTTGAAAAACATGAAAAAATTCAATTAGGAAAAGTAGAATTTGTTAAGAATTTTAATGAAAAATCAGCAGACAAAGTAAGTATAATTGCTATTGGAAAAGCAGTAGAAAAAGGAATAAAATTAGCAAAAAATCTAGAAAAAGAGGGAAAAGATGTACAAGTTATAAATACTAGATTTTTAAAGCCAATTGATAGAAATGCTATAGTAGAAGCTATTAAACAATCACAAAAAGTTATCACAATGGAAGATGGAACTATTATAAATGGGTTAGCTACAGCTGTTAAAGAAATAATAGCAGAAGAAAAATTGACTAATATTGATTTAGAAACACATGCATATCCAGATAAATTTATTGAACATGGAAGTGTAGAAGAACTAGAAAAAATGTATTGGTAGTCAAAAGGGGGAAATATGGAAGACAAAATAATATTAGATAAAATATTAGACAAGGCCAAACAAACTGAAAGCAAGGGAGAAATTGCATATACAGATTTTTTAGATATGTATCAAGTAGCTCTTGTTAAAAAATTTATAGCACAAAATAAAATGAAAAATGTATTGCTATATGGGGGATATGAAAATGCTGAAAGAAAGGTAGCTATATTTTATCCCGATAATGTAGAACTAAATCCAAGTGATAGTGAAATATTGGAAATTGTTAGAATAAAATTAGGAAAAGAAGAAAAATATACACATAGAAATTACTTAGGCGGAATTATAAAAATTGGCATGAAGAGAGAAAAAATTGGAGATATACTAGTAGCAGAAGATGGGGCAGATATTATAGTAAAATCAGAAACAGCCAAAGCATTAGCACAAGAGCTTGCAACTTTGACAAGATTTCAAAACAGTCAAATATCAGTAGAAAAAATTATAGATATTAGACAGCCAGAAATCAAAGTAGAGGAAGTAGATATCATTGTTCCATCATTAAGACTAGATAGTATAGTGTCTGACTTAGCAAAAACTTCTAGGAGTAAAGCAGTAGAAATATTAGCACAAGAAAGAGTTTTTGTAAATGGTCAAAATGAAACAAAACCTTCTAAAGTTATAAAAGTAGGAGATATTATTACAATAAGGGGAAAAGGAAGATTTGTTATTAAAGAAATGAAGGGAAATACGAGAAGCGGAAGAAATATATTATTAGTAGAAAAATATGTATAAAAAATGGAGCTTAACTAATTAATAGTTAGCTCCATTAAAATTGCATCAGTATCTTTATAATAATTTTTACGAAGTCCAACCTCATAAAAACCAAATTTTTGATATAAATGAATAGCAGATATATTATTTTTAGCTACTTCTAAATGAACAGTAGCTATTTTTCTATTTTTCAATTCTAATAAAATATTTTCCATAAGTAAATTACCAATACCACAATTTCTAAAGGATTTACGGACAATAATATTCATAAGTTCAGCTTCATCAAAAATAGTTTTAAAACCTGCAAAACCAATAATTTGAGTATCGGTTTTTGCAACTAAATATATTGAATTTTTAGAAGACAATTCATCTTTTAAAATATCATATGTCCAAAAATCATCAAATTCATTTTGCAAACAATCAGAAATTTGGTCTAAATCATTAAGATTCATTATATTAATTGTAACTTTAGATTTATCAAAATCCATTTACTAGTTCTCCTTTTTAGCTAATTTTTCTTCTAATTGTCTTTCTGCTTGAGGTTTTTTTAAATACAAAGGTAATACATTATTTTCACCAAATTGATTATAATATTCTGCACCTGCAATAGCTAGAGAATATGAATCTAAATCATTTTTTTCTGTAAAACTACTATTAGAAGTGTTGTTTTTTATCATATCTTTATAAACCTCAGCACCATCACCAATAAAAAGTACATTTTCAAAACTCTTAATAGTTTCTAGCATATCTGAAACTTGACTACTTACAGGTTCTATTTTACAAGAAAGTTTATCATTTATTAATTCATAAACTGCAAAATAGCAATTATCATTTTTACAATCTATAATACTACCAATTGTTTTAATATTGTTTAAGTTTAATAGTTTAGCTTTGTAGGCTAAAGCCTCTAAAGAACTAATTCCTACGCAAGGAATATTCATACTATCTGAAAAAGCTTTTACAGTTGCAACTCCAATTCTAATACCAGTGAAAGAGCCAGGACCTATATCACAAACAAGTAAATCTATGTCATTTATTGACATTTTTGAATCTTCAAAGGCTTTTGAAATTGTAGGCATTAGATTTTCAGAATGTGTATGACCTGTGTTTAGCTCTATATTACAAATAACTTTTTGATTTTCGACAATGGATACACCACAAATTTTACTGGCAGTATCAATACTTAAAATTTTCATTTAAGCACCTCCAAATGTTTTTATTTTCAAAATTCTAATATTATCTTTTAAAGGATTTTTTTCAAAACAAATTTGAATATATTTTTTTGGCAAAGCTTCCTCAACAATTTCTCCCCACTCAATTAAGCAAAGGCCATTTTCAAAATATTCTTCTCCACCTATTTCATAAAATTCAGAAACATCTTGTAAGCGATATACATCAAAATGATATATTGGAAAATCTTTAGTATCATATTGATTTACAATAGTAAATGTAGGACTAGATATTTTGTCTTCTAGTCCGAAATAAGAAAGAAAACCTTCTACAAATTTTGTTTTTCCACTTCCAAGCTCACCAGTAAGAATAACAATATCTTTCTTTTTTAGATGTTTTGCAACTTTTTTAGCAAAGTCCAAAGTGTCTTTTTCTGAATTTGATGTATATGTATATTCCATAAATCCTCCTAAAATCTTATTTTCCTATATTATATTATAAATAACAAAAAAATTCAATTCTTTTATAATGTATAAAATGAATAAAAAAATAAAAATAAAGATAAAAAAATCTTGCTTATCGTCGAAAAATATAATATAATAAATGTGCATTTCATTTTAAAAGAAAGGATGAAAAATTATGGAAAAAAGCTTTAGCGAAAGCTACAAACAAGCAGGAGTAGATGTTACAGCAGGATACAAATCAGTAGAACTAATGAAGGAAGCAGTAAGAAGCACATACAATAAATCAGTCATATCAGACCTAGGTGGGTTTGGTGGACTTTTCGCACCAGATATTCAGGGAATTAAAGAACCAATTTTAGTTTCAGGTACAGATGGAGTAGGTACCAAATTAAAATTGGCTTTTTTGATGAACAAACATGATACTATAGGACAAGACTGTGTAGCAATGTGTGTTAATGATGTTATATGTTGTGGGGCAAAACCACTATTTTTCTTAGACTATATGGCACTAGGAAAAAATGTACCAGAAGTTGTAGCAACTATTGTAAAAGGTGTTGCAGATGGATGTAATTTAGCAGGATGTAGTTTGGTTGGTGGAGAAACAGCAGAAATGCCAGGATTTTATCAAGAAGGAGAATATGATTTAGCAGGATTTAATGTTGGAATTGTTGACAAAGAAAAAATCATAGATAGTAATACTATTGAAATAGGAGACAAAGTAATAGGTATTGCATCATCAGGTGTTCACTCAAATGGATTTTCATTAGTAAGAAAGATTTTTAATATCAATGAAGAAACTGTAAATAAATATTATGAAGAATTAGAAATGACTTTAGGAGACTGTTTATTAACACCTACTAGAATATATGTGAAACCAGTTTTAGAATTATTAGATAAAATACAAGTTAAAGGAATATCACACATTACAGGCGGTGGATTTTATGAAAATATGCCACGTATGTTAAAAGATGATGTATCATTAAATATCTATAAAAATTCATATCCAATATTACCAATATTTAAGCTAATTCAAAAAACAGGGAATATTCCTGAAAGAGATATGTATAACACATTTAATATGGGAATTGGGATGGCAATCATTGTAAAAAAAGAAGATGTAGATACTGCAATTAAAGTTTTAAATTCATATGGAGAAAAAGCATATGAAATTGGAGAAGTTATAAAAGGAAATAAAGAGATAAATATTTTATAGGAGGAAGTCTATGGAAGTAAAAAGAATCTATGTAAAAAAGAAAACAGGATTTGATGTTGAAGCAAAAGGGCTATTGGCAGATATAAAAGAAAACTTGTTAATTAAACAACTAGAAAATATCATAATATTGAACAGATATGATGTAACAGGAATAACAGAAGAAAATTTCAAAAAAGCTAAATATACTATTTTTTCAGAACCTCAAGTAGATGAAACATATGATGAAACATATCCTTTTTCAGAAAAAGATAGTATATTTGGAGTCGAATTTTTACCTGGACAATTTGACCAAAGAGCAAATTCATTGGAAGAATGTTTACAAATTGTAGCAGATGGAAATAGACCAATTGCTAAATCTGCAAAGATATATATATTGCAAGGAAATTTAACAAAAGAAGAAGTTGAAAAAATAAAAAAATATATCATAAATCCAGTAGATTCTAGAGAGTGTAACCTAGAAAAACCAGAAAATCTAGAACAAAAAATGGAAGAACCAGAAGATGTAGCAATTATCGAAGGATTTACAACTATGACAGATGAAGATGCAGAAAAATTCTATAAAAAATATGGATTTGCTATGGATTTAGCAGATTTAAAATTCTGTCAAGCATATTTCCGTGACACAGAAAAAAGAGACCCAACAATGACTGAAATGAAAATGATTGATACATATTGGTCAGACCATTGTAGACATACAACATTTTTAACAAAACTAGAAATATTAGATATTAAATGGGATTTATTAAAAAATATATATGAGCAATATCTAAAAGGTAGAAATATGATATATGAAAATCGTAAGGCAAAAGATATTTGCTTAATGGATATTGCAACAATTGCAGTAAAAGAACTAAAAAAAGCAGGATATTTAACTAATTTAGATGAATCAGAAGAAATAAATGCTTGTAGTTTTAAAGCAGAAATTTTAGTTGATGGAAAACCAGAAGAATATTTAATAATGTTTAAAAATGAAACACATAACCATCCAACAGAAATAGAACCATTTGGTGGAGCTGCAACTTGCTTAGGTGGAGCAATCCGTGATCCATTATCAGGAAGAGTATATGTATATCAAGCAATGAGAGTAACAGGATGTGGAGATCCAAGAAAAACAGTTGCAGAAACACTTCCAAATAAATTGCCACAAAGAAAATTAACAAATGAAGCTGCAAGAGGATATAGTTCATATGGAAACCAAATAGGATTAGCAACACGGACAAGTAGTAGAGCTATATCATCCAAGATATGTTGCAAAAAGATTAGAAATAGGTGCATTAGTAGGAGCTGCACCAAAAGAAAATGTTGTTAGAAAAAGACCAATTCCAAGTGACATTATTATCCTATTAGGTGGAAAAACAGGTAGAGATGGATGTGGAGGAGCAACAGGATCTTCAAAAGCACATACAAGTGAATCGCTAACAACTTGTGGAGCAGAAGTGCAAAAAGGAAATGCTCCAGAAGAAAGAAAAATACAAAGACTATTTAGAAATCCAGAAGCTACAAAAATGATAAAAAGATGTAATGACTTTGGAGCAGGAGGAGTATCTGTTGCAATAGGAGAACTAGCAGATGGACTAATAATTGACCTAGACAAAGTGCCAAAAAAATATGAAGGATTAGATGGTACAGAACTTGCAATATCAGAATCACAAGAAAGGATGGCAGTAGTTGTAGCAAAAGAAGATGTAGATAAATTTATAGAATTAGCAGAAACTGAAAATATAGAAGCAACTATTGTAGCAAAAGTAGTAGAAGAACCTCGTATAAAAATGTATTGGAGAGGAAAAGCAATTGTTGATTTATCAAGAGAATTCTTAAATACAAATGGAGATGTAAAAAATGCGCAAGTTAAAGTAGAAAGACCAGATGAAGAAAAATCATACTTCAAAAAAGAAGAAGTAAAAGATATAAAAACAAAATGGGAAGAAACAATTTCTGATTTAAATTGCTGTTCACAAAAAGGCTTAGTAGAAAGATTTGATAGTACAATAGGAGCAAACACAGTATTTATGCCATTTGGAGGAAAATATCAATTAACTCCAACACAAGGGATGGTAGCAAGAATTCCAACATTAAAAGGATATACAAATACAGGAACAATTATGACATTTGGATATAATCCATATATTGGTGTATGGAGTCCTTTCCATGCTGCTATTTATGCTGTTGTAGAATCTGTATCAAAATATGTAGCAATTGGTGGAGAATATAAAAAGGCATATTTAACTTTACAAGAATACTTTGAAAAATTAAAAGATGACCCAGTAAGATGGGGAAAACCATTTGAAGCTTTACTTGGTGCATATTACGCACAAAAACAATTATGTATAGGTGCAATTGGTGGTAAAGATAGTATGTCAGGTTCATATAACGAATTAGATGTACCACCAACTCTAGTATCATTTTGTATCGGAGATGTTGACACAGAAAAAGTAGTATCAAATGAATTTAAAAAATCAGGAAATAAAATAATGCTTTTAAAAACAAAAATGGGACAAGAAAATGTAATTGATTTTGACGACTTAAAAGAAAACTATGAAATAATACATAAATTGATTGAAAGTGGAAAAGTATTATCAGCTAGTACAATTAAAAATGGTGGAATTGCAGATGTTATTACAAAAAGTTCAATGGGAAATAAAATAGGATGTAAATTATCTACTAAAGAAGATTTATTCTATCCATATTATGGCTCATTTGTAATTGAAGTAAATGGAGATATAGAGGAAGAAAAATTAGAGCAAATTGGTGAAACAATTGATGAAGAAAAAATTATCGTAAATGAAGAAGTAACATTTGAATTAGATAACTTAATAAAAATATGGGAAGAACCATTAGAAAAAGTATTCCCAACAAGAGTAAAAGAAGAAATAAAACCTGTAGAAAACATATTAAGTAATAAAAAATGTACAATAACAAGAAAAATGCCAATTGCAAAGCCACGTGTATTTATACCAATATTTCCAGGAACAAACTGTGAATATGATTCTAGTAAAGCTTTTGAAGATGCAGGTGCTATTGTTAGTACAAAAGTATTTAAAAATTTAAAACCAGAAAATATTCAAGAATCAATTGATATATTTGCTAAAGAAATTGAAAACGCACAAATTATCATGATACCAGGTGGATTTAGTGCAGGAGATGAGCCAGATGGTTCAGGTAAATTTATAAGCGCAGTATTCCGTAATCCAAAATTAAAAGACTTAATATATAAACACTTACATGAAAAAGATGGATTAATGCTAGGAATTTGCAATGGTTTCCAAGCATTAGTAAAATTAGGATTAGTACCATATGGAGAAATTAAAGAAATGGATGAAACTATGCCAACATTAACATTTAATACAATAGCAAGGCATATGTCTAGGATGGTAAATACAAAAGTAGTATCAAAACTATCACCTTGGTTTAGTAGTGTAGAATTAGGAGAAGAATTTACTATTCCAATTTCTCATGGAGAAGGTAGATTTATAATATCAGAAGAATTAAAGAAAAAGCTAATTGAAAATGGACAAATAGCTACTCAATATGTTGACTTTGAAGGAAATGCAAGTAGTGATATTCTATACAATCCTAATGGCTCTGTTTCAGCAATTGAAGGAATTACAAGTCCTGATGGTAGAGTATTAGGAAAGATGGGCCACTCAGAGAGAAGCTATCGTGAAATAATGAAAAATATGCCAGGTAGACAAGACCAGAAACTATTTGAATCAGGTGTAAACTACTATAGGTATTAGTTAAAGATTAAATAGAAAAAAATGTATAAAGGCTATAATAAAAATAGCATAAAATAAAAAAGAAAGAGAGGAAAAGAAAAATGGATGATAGCAAACACAAATTAAAAGTTGTTAGTTACGTAATTATTGCATTAGCAATATTTAATGCAGTTATGTTAGGAATAGGATGGAAAAATGGAGAATTAAGAGAGGAAGTACAAGCAAAATTAAATCAATCTATGACTGAAAATGAAGTAACAGAAGAAGAGGTAGAACAAATGGGTGACACATTATTAGATGTAACTTTTTATTCTACAATAGGAATAACAGTATTAGGAATATTATTTAAAATATACTTAGGAGTTAAAGGATTACACCAAGCAAATGGAAAAATTAAAGGAAAAGGAAATATTGTATGGGCTAAAATAATATTTATATGCTCTATTATATCAATAGCTTTATCAATCATGCCTTTAATAAGAGGAGAAATATCAATTCCTTCATTTACATCTAGCTTAGCAAGTTTAGTAATTATTTCATATTATATGTTATCAGCTTCAAAAGTAGTAAAAGAAGCTTAAAATAATTAAAAGGAGGTAATAAAAATGGTAGAGACAATTAGAGAAATAATTGAAAGTTCAGTAGGATATAGTTTGAATAATGTTTCTGATAGCATAATTTTGCTAATGGCAATTGTTTTAATGCTAATATTAGTCGTTTCTGTTTTTGCATTAGGAGTACAAATAATTTTGGCAATTAAATATCATAAATATAACAAAAAACAAAATAGTTTAAATATGACAGGGGAAGAAATAGCAAGAAAAATATTAGATGATAATGATTTACAACGTATTAAAGTAAAATCAAGTGGTTCAATGCTTTTTGGTAATAGTTATAGTCACTTTTTTAAAAAAGTTAGGTTAAGAAGGCTAACATGGAAGAAAAAGTCAGTATCTTCTTTAGCAATGGCTTCACAAAAATCATGTTTAGCTATATTAGATAAAGAAAATGATCCAGATATGAAAACTAGAATCAAATTAACACCTATTATTTATTTCGGACCACTAGCATTTATACCATTAGTTATTATAGGTTTAATTATTGATATAGTAGTTTTGCACAGCCAATCTGCAATATGTACTATAGGATGCACAGTATTAGGACTATTAATATATTTGGTTTCATTTGTGATGTCAATAAAGGTTCTAAAAACAGAAATTAAAGCACAAGATAAAGCATATGAAATATTGAAAAATAATGACATGGCAACAGAAGATGAATTAGTAATGTTAAAGAAACTATTTAAACTATATAATATTCAATATGTTAATGATATGATTGTATCATTATTAGAATTGATTTATAGAGTTTTACAAATAGTAGCTTATGCTCAAAATAGCAGTAGTGACTAGTAAAAATTGTTAAAGAGGAATGAAGAAAATGGAAAATGATAAATATATTACACCGCTTTCTGGAAGATATGCAAGTGAAGAAATGAATTCATTATGGTCAAATAATAGTAAATATACTACATGGAGAAAATTATGGATTGCATTAGCAGAAACGGAAAAAGAACTAGGAATAGATATTACAGATGAACAAATACAAGAAATGAAAGACAATGTAAGTAATATAGATTATGATATTGTAGCACAAAGAGAAAAAGAGTGCAGACATGATGTTATGGCACATGTATATGAATTTGGGCTAAAATGTCCAAAAGCAAAGCCAATTATTCATTTAGGGGCAACTTCTTGTTTTGTTACAGATAATACAGATGTAATTTTAATGACAAAAGCTTTAGGTCTTATAAAGGAAAAATTAATAGTTGTTATAAAAAACTTAAAAGAATTTGCTTTAAAAA
>CANRML010000010.1 GCA_947631725.1 uncultured Clostridia bacterium | reverse complement strand
TTTTTATTATTTATAAAACTTATATAGAATAATATAATTGCCATATGTTAATACTAATTATGGAGGTAAATATGAAAGTTTCTTTTTTAAAGTATAAAAATGACACTTTAAGTTATAAAATTCCAAAAGGACTTGGGATGGACGTATTTGAAATTGAAAATCCTGAGCAAATAGATAATAAAATTGAAGAATTAAAAAACAAGAAATACACTACAATTTTTATGCCAAGTGAACTTGCAAGTTTTTCAGAGAAACTAATTAACAACTATAAATATAGTAATCAATTAAATATTGTGATTACACCTAGTAAAAAGTAAAATGGTATGTATAAACTAGAAAATTATGGAAATAATTAAAATAACTACATAATTTTTTAGGAGGTTTACAAATGGAATCAAGTAATCTAAAAAATATGGTGGTATTAAAAAATGTACCATCAAATATGATTGAAGAGGCAATGATAGTTTTAAAGAAAAATATAAAGATTAAAGAAACAGAACTACAAAACTGTATTGAAAATGAAATAAATAAAAACACCAAAAAAGATATCTCAAAAGAAAAGCCAAAAGACTATATTATAAAAGAAGCAGAAATGATTATTGACCATTATATGACCAATATAGAGAACAATAAAAAGAAAGAAATTATAAATAAAAAAATAAATAGGAAATACAAAAAAATGAAAAAATATCTATATATTACATCAATTTTATGCATTGTAGAAATGATATTTATATTAATAAAATAAATCATAAAAACATCTCGTCTTGAATACGATTAAAAAAAGGACAAAACTAAGGAGGAGATGTTTTTTATATGGAAAAAAGTATATCAGTAGAAGAAAGAATAAGAAAAGCGGAAGAAATATATTTAAGAAGAAAAAGCCTAAATGGCACTCAAAATAGAACACAAAAAGTACCAATAAATGATAATAAAAAAGACATAAAATTACTTAAGAAAATGATAATACAAATATTAATATGTGTTTGTATATATTTTTTGATATATACAATTCAAAATAGTGGAAGTATTTTTTCTGAAAATATAATTAATAAAACTAAAGAAATACTAGAATATGATACAAATTTTATAGAAATCTATGAAAATATAAAAAATTCAATTATTACTTTTAATCAAAACATAAAAGGAAATGAAACACAAGAAGAACAACCTAAATCAGAAGAACAAACAAATGAAATAATACCAGAAGAACAAACAACAAATGAAGAACAAAATCAAGATGCAATTGGAGGTGCTGAAGAAGAGCAAAATCAAATAACATTATCGCAAGAAGAACAAGATATCCAAAATGTAAAAAATACAACAACATTTATAAAGCCAATATCAGGAACTATTACATCAGGCTATGGCTACCGAGAACAAGCAACAGGGAGAGTTCCTAAAAATCATACAGGTACAGATATAGCTGCAAATTTAGGAACTAAAATATATTCAAGTACAGATGGAGAAGTTGTATTAGCTTCAGAAGAAGGGGATTATGGAAAACATTTAAAAATACAAATAGGAGAAGTAAGCATTATTTATGCACATTGTAATAATTTGTATGTAAAACAAGGAGACCATGTAACACAAGGGCAAGAAATAGCAGAAGTAGGGTCAACAGGAAATTCCACAGGACCACATTTGCATTTTGAGATTCGATATCAAGAAAGAACAGTAAATGCCCAAAATATTTTAGAATTATAGAGAGAAAAATAATGAAATTTCGTATTGATTTAAAAATTTTTTTAATTATGTTTATTTTTATATTTACAAAACAAATACATATATACATATTAATGATGGAATTTGCATTGTTACATGAATTAGGACATCTATTTGCAGGAATTTGTTTAAAAATGCAGCCAGAAAAAATAGAAATTATCCCAGCAGGAGTAAGTATATCATTTAAGGTATCAATAAAAGATATAAATAAAAAAATAGGAAAAGCAAATATGCTAGAATTAAAAAAAATACTTGTAGCTTTAGCAGGACCTATAGTAAATGTAATTATAATTTTTATTGTAGCAAATATGAAAATAGAAATTATAAAACAATTTCAAATTATATTTGCAAATATTTGCATTTTTATATTTAATATGTTACCCATATATCCATTAGATGGAGGAAGAATAATAAAAGGAATAATTGAAATAATAAAAGGAAAAAAAATATCAAATTATTGTATAACAAAAATATCAATAATCATAATAAGCTTACTTACAATATTGTCAATAATTATTTTGTATCATAATTTTAATATGGCAATTATTTTTATTGTTATATATATATGGATTTTAGTTATAAAAGAAATAAATTTTGCAAAACATAAACAAAGAATATATGAAATATTAGAAAAAAACTATTGAAAAAAAAATAAAAAAATAGTAAACTATACTAAAGAGAAGTAAACCTAGAAGGGATGTGCCAAAGATGAAAAAAGTAAATGAAAGAGGGATGACACTTATTTCATTAGTCATAACAGTAATAGTAATAATTATTGTAACATTTGCAGTTTCCACAAATTTAAAAAATAATGCAGACTTACAAAAATTAGTATATTTGCGTGGCGATATAGAAAACTTAGAAGGAAAAGTAGAAGAGTTTTTCAATGAATATGGACAACTACCAGCAAGTATAGAATATACAGGTATTAGTGATTTAAGTGAAATTTTAAATCCAGAAGAATTATCTAGCAGATTTTATGTAATTGATTTGCAAGCTATACAAGGGCTAAGCTTACATTATGGGAAAGACTATGAGAGAATAAAAGTAGTTGATCCAGATAGAACTACAGAGACTATAAATCAATATCAAGATGTATATATTATAAACGAAACATCACACAGTGTATTTTATGTTAAAGGAATTTCTATAAAAGAAGGTGACAAAAAAAATACATATTATACAACAAGAGAAAGATAATAATTAACAAAAAGCGTAGATATGAAAATCTACGTTTTTTGTTTATAAAATAGAATTTTTATGCAAACTTAATTGACTTTTGGACAAATTCGTTATATTATATTAATATCAATTTTGAGCATCATAAAATCCTAAGGAGGAAATAATTATGGGAGAAGTAATTGTAATCACATCTGGTAAAGGTGGAGTAGGAAAAACAACAACGACAGCAAATTTAGGAGCAAGTCTTGCAGTAGAAGGTAAAAAAGTAGCCCTAATAGATACAGACATTGGGTTAAGAAACCTAGATGTTGTTATGGGATTAGAAAATAGAATTGTATATGATATTGTTGATGTTGTAGAAGGAAAATGCAAATTAAGACAAGCACTTATTAAAGACAAAAGATTTAAAGACTTATACCTATTACCAGCAGCTCAAACAAGAGATAAAAGTGCAGTAAATGAAGAACAAATGCGAAAATTAACAAGAAAGTTAAAAGAAGAGTTCGACTATATTTTAATAGATTGTCCAGCAGGAATAGAGCAAGGATTTAAAAATGCAATAGCAGGAGCAGATAGAGCTATTGTTGTTACAACTGCAGAAATATCTGCTATTCGTGATGCAGATAGAATTATTGGACTTTTAGAATCTTCAGAAATTAAAAACCCAGAATTAGTCATAAATAGGATTAGACCTAATATGATAAAAAAAGGCGAAATGATGGATGTTGATGATATTGTAGATTTATTATCAATCAATTTAATTGGTGTTGTACCAGATGACGAATATATTATTACACAAACAAATAAAGGAGAGCCAGTAATACAAAATAGAAAAGCACCATCAGGAAAAGCATATATGGAAATAGCTAAAAGAGTATTAGGAGAAAAAATAGAAGTTACAATACCAAAATCTGAAAAAGGTTTTTTTGCCAAATTAAAACAACTATTTAGAAAATAATAAAAGTATTGCAAGAGGAAGGGGTTAAAAATAATGTTTGAAAATTTTATTAAGTTCTTTAATAAAACAAGAAATAAAGATGAAAAAAAGGATGCAGGTAAGTCAAAAAATACTGCAAAAGAAAGATTACATCTAGTTTTAATGCAAGACAGAGCAAATGTATCTGCCGACTTTTTAGAGTTAATGAAACAAGAAATAATAGATGTAATAAAAAAATATATTGAAGTAGATGAAAAAGCAATAGATGTTAGACTAACTAATAAAGAAAATGAAGATGGAACAAACGGAGCACCTGCACTATATGCAAATATTCCAATTGTTAGTATTAAAAATGAAGCTAGAAAAGTGACAAAAAAACAAGATAAAGAAGAAAAAGAAGTAAAAGCAAAGGAAGAGACTTTAAAAGAAGAAGAAAAAATAGAACAAAAAGTAGAAGAAAAAGCAGAAGAAGTAAAACCTGAACCAGAAGAAAATAAAACACAAAAACAAGTAGCTGAAAAAGAAGAAGCAAAAGTAGAACAAGAACAAAAGCAAGAAGAAAAAACAGAAACAGAATCTAAAAAAGAAGAAAAACAAGATCAAGATAATAATCAAGAAACAAAAAATGATGAGCAAGAGAAAATAGAAGAGAAAAAAATTGAAGAAGAGAAAAAAGAAAATGTAGTAGAAGAAAATAAACCAGAAGAACCTAAAAAGGAAAAAGAAGAATCTACAACAAAACCAGAAGAAGCTCCTAAAGAAGAGCCTAAACAAGAAGAAAAGAAAACAACGAAAAAAGCAGCTAAAAAAGAACCTAAAAATAAAAAATAAAGAGAGTTTGTATAATGCGAAAAAAAGAATTGAAAAATATGGAATGGGTAATTGTTGTTGTTGCAATTATTTTATCTATTATTGGATTGGTAGCATTATTTTCAGCAACACAAAATACCGATTATGACGAATTTCAAAAACAATTAATATGGTTTGGAATAAGCCTAGTAATAATGGTAGCCTTTATGTTTATAAATTATGAGACACTTGTTAGGCTATCTCCATTTTTTTATGGTGCATTTTTAATACTTCTATTTGCAGTATTATTTACTACTCCAATAAATGGGGCAAGTAGCTGGTTTACAATAGGAGGGTTTTCTTTTCAACCAGGAGAATTTGCGAAAATATTTGTTATTTTATTTCTAACTTTAGTTATTAATAAAATTCAAGAAAAAGGAAAACAAGAAATAAATAAACCCCTAAAAATATTAATCATATTAGCTGCATTGATAGTTCCTGTATTATTAATAGCAAAACAACCAGATTATGGTACAGCAATTGCATTTTTTGTTGCAACTGCATTAATGCTTTTTGCAGCAGGGATTGATAAGAAATATATAATTGCAGTTTTCTTATTAATAGCTATTTCAGTTCCACTATTATATAATTTTGTATTACCAGAACATGCTAAAACAAGAATAGACATATTTTTACATCCAGAATCAGAGCCAAGAGGAGCAGGATATAATATTTTACAATCTAAGTTAGCAATAGGAGCAGGAGGACTTACTGGGATGGGATTATTGAAAGGCAATCAAACTCAATTAGGCTTTTTATATCCCAAAACAACAGATTTCATATTCTCTGTTATAGGAGAAGAAATGGGATTTCTAGTAGCAGGTTTAATTATAATATTATATGTTATTTTAGTTACTAAAACATTATATATTGCAAAAACAGCAAAGGACAGTACAGGGACAATAATATCTGCAGGAATAGCAGGAATTTTGATGTTCCATATGATAGAAAATATAGGGATGGTTATGGGACTATTACCAATTACAGGAGTACCACTTCCATTTATAAGCTATGGTGGTAGTTCAATGATTACTACATATATGATGATAGGAATATTATTAAATATAAGTGGAAAAAGACAAAAATCAATATTTGTAAAATAGAGCAATAGAGTAATAACTCTTTATTGCTTTTTTAAAAGGAGAAGAGATGTACTTAAAACCAATAAAAATAGGTAATGTAGAAATAAAAAATAATATATTTTTAGCACCAATGGCAGGAATTACAGATAAAACATATAGAAAAATTTGCAAAGAATATGGAGCAGGTTTAGTATTTACTGAAATGATAAGTAGCAAAGCCATTTTTCATAATGACAGTAAAACTAAACTATTGTTAAATACAGAAGGAGAAGAAAGACCAATAGGAATTCAAATCTTTGGCAGTGAAGAAGAAAGCATGGCATTTGCTACTAAATATATAAATGAAAAAGCAGATATTATTGATATTAATATGGGATGCCCAGCACCAAAGGTTGTAAAAAATAATGATGGAAGCAAACTATTATTAGATATTCCGAAAGCAGAAAAAATTATTCAAGCAGTTGTAAAAAATACAGATAAGCCAGTTACAGTAAAAATAAGAAAAGGCTGGGATAATAATAACATTGTGGCAGTTGAATTTGCACAAATGGCAGAAAATGCAGGAGCATCAGCAATAACAATACATGGAAGAACAAGAAGTGAATTTTATTCAGGAAAAGCAGATTGGGATATTATAAAAAAAGTAAAAGAAGCGGTTAATATTCCAGTAATCGGAAATGGCGATGTTGCAGATGAAGAAACAGCATATCAAATGTTTGAAACAACAGGAGTAGATGCAATAATGATTGGAAGGGGAACATTTGGAAATCCGTGGATATTTAAAAAAATTCAATATTTTTTGAAAACAGGAGAAAAATTACCAGAAATATCAAAACAAGAAAGATTAGAAGTATTAAAAGAACATATTGCTATGGAATTAGAAGAAAAATCAGAAATTACAGCTATTAGAGAACTCAGAAAGCCAATAGCATGGTACACAAAAGGACTAAAAAATTCTAGTGAATTTCGCGATAAAATAAATCAAATAGACAATGCAAAAGAATTACTAGAAGAAATAGAAACATATTTTAATAATGTATAAAAAAAATTTAAAAGAATAAGTATAAGCAGGAGGGATTTTATTGAAAAAGAAAATTATACTTATTCTTTTTTCTATACTTGCAATTATTTGTGTAGTTTGTATAAAAAATTTAAAAATTGGGAAAGATACTAATAGTCAAGAAATTGATATTTTTAATATTAGTTCATATGAAGCTATAATTGATATGACAGTATATAGCAATAAAAATGAAAATAGATATAAAATTAAACAAAGCTATAAAAGAGATATAGAAAGCTCACAAGAAATAATTGAACCTAGTAATATAAAAGGAATAAAAATAACTCAAAAAGCTGAAAAATTGATTTTAGAAAACAGCAGATTAAATCTTACAAATGTAATAGAAAATTATCCATATATAGCTAATAATTGTATTGACTTAATTAGTTTTATAGAAGAATATAAACAAAATAAAACAAGTTCTATGAAGGAAGAAGGAGATACAATTATTTTAGAAACAACCTCTAGTTCAGAAAATCCATATATAAAATATAAGATACTAACATTAGACAAAAAAACATCTAAACCATTACAAATGGAGATAAAATCAGATAACCAAAAAACTACAATTTACATATTATATAATGAGGTAAAGATTAAAAACAATTAAAATACATCTTTATTTCGAACTAATAAAAAGAGTATAAAACTTGACAATATATGAACTTAGGAGTGAAGATAATGACAATAAAAAGAGGAGATATGTTTTATGCAGATTTAAGTCCAGTAGTTGGTTCAGAACAAGGAGGCATTAGACCAGTTTTAATTATACAAAATGATTTGGGAAATAAATATAGTCCAACAGTTATTGCAGCAGCAATAACCTCTCAAACAACAAAAACAAAACTTCCAACACATATAGAAGTAGATAGCAAATCTTGTGGATTAAAAAGCGATTCTGTTATATTAACTGAGCAAATTAGAACAATAGACAAAAGTAGATTAAAAGAAAAAATAGGTCATATAGAAGATGAAAAAGTAATAAACCAAATAAATAATGCTTTAGGAGTTAGTTTTGGATTATAAAAAGATCAGGGAATTCCTGATCTTTTACACTTTTAACTTTTTTATAATCTTAATTTCACTGCGAAGATAATCAATTTGTTTTTGCTTTTGAGCGAAAGTAGTTTCATATTCTTCCAAAATACTGTGATAGTTTTCAACAGTTTCATTTTTTTCTAAAAATACTTTAATACCTTCTAGAAAATATTGTTTCTTCTTTTCATTTTTGGCAGAATTCATTTTTTCTTCATATTCTCTAGCTTTTTGTAATCTTTTTAAAGTATCTTTTAAACTATTAAGATATTCTGTTATACAATATATTTCATATTCTGTATCCTCTATAACGACAGAAATTAAAGCTTTTACAATAGTAGGATTATTTTTTCCAAGCTTTGCATTTTCTACTACTTTATTTAAGGCATTTATTTTATTAGCATCTTGCTGTAATGGTTTAGTATTTTCAATTAATATTTTTAAAGTATCAGATATACCAATATGTGATTTATATTGCCTTTTACTAACAATAGCATCAAATTCATCTGCAACTCTGATAATTTGTCCTTCATAAGGAATATCTTTTTTTGTTAATCCTTTTGGATAACCAGAACCATTTAAAGCCTCATGATGATAAATAGGTCCTGCAGCATAAGGTCTTAATTTTAAATCGTTCATACAAATATCATAACCAATAGTAGTATGTGTTTTCATAACTTCATATTCTTCATCAGTTAATTTAGCTGGCTTTTGCAAAATACTAGGTGGAATAAATTGTTTTCCAATATCATGTAAATATGCACAAATTGTGCAGTATTCAGTAAACCCTTTAGTACAATGCAATCTTTCACAAAGACGGCAAGTAATATTAGCGACATTTTCACAATGAGTTCTTGTAAATACATCTAAACTTCCTAAAATATTTAATTGATATTGCATAGTTTTATCTAAGTTATATGATTTTAAAACAATAGGTGAATAAAAATCAAATACGACTTCCTTCATATTCATACCGTCCTTTCAATATTAATATTAACATTAAAACTAAAAAAGTTCAATATAAAAAAAGAATTTTCAATATTTTGGAATATTTGGAAAAATTTATACATATATATATTAAGGGGGATTTTATGGAATATGCAAAAGATGAAATTTTTAAGATTACATATAATAGTAAGGTGAATCGATTACAGATGCCAAAAGAAAATTGGAAAAGTAGAGTAATTCAAAAGGTAAAAAGACATAAATTCATTAGTTTAGTAATAATACTATTTATAATATTTTCCTGCATAAATTTTTTCCTAATATACTATTTTATGAAAACACTACAAACTGCTAGTTTTATATAATTAGCAGTTTATTTGAATTTATTACAAAAATATGGTAAAATATATGTATTCCAAGCAAAAGGAGATAATTATATGAAGATAGCAAACCAATGGAAAGATTATAAAATATTAGATATGGCAGATGGACAAAAATTAGAAAAATGGGGAGACATTATTTTATCTAGACCAGACCCACAGATTATTTGGAAACAAAAAAGCTTTCCTGCAAAATGGAACAAAATAAATGCAATATATCATAGAAGTAAAACAGGTGGGGGCTCATGGAAATTTAATAAAAAATTACCACAGAAATGGCAAATTAAATATAAAAATTTAACATTTAACATTAAACCAATGGGATTTAAACATACAGGATTGTTTCCTGAACAAGCTGTTAATTGGGATTGGATGATAGAAACAATAAAACAGGCAAAGGAAAAAAGGAAATCAGAAATTAAAGTATTAAATTTATTTGCATATACAGGAGGAGCTACAGTTGCGTGTTTATCTGCAGGAGCTTCTGTATGTCATGTAGATAGTTCAAAAGGGATGACAACATGGGCAAAAGAAAATGTTATATCATCTGGATTAGAAGATAAACCAGTTCGCTTTATAGTTGATGATGTAATAAAATTTGTAAATAGAGAGATAAGAAGAGGTAATAAATATGATGCAATCATTATGGATCCACCATCATATGGAAGAGGAGCAAATGGAGAGGTATGGCAATTTGAAAACAATTTATATGATTTAGTAGAATTGTGTACAAAAGTATTATCTAAAAAACCATTATTTTTCTTGATAAATTCATATACAACAGGTATATCAAGTAAGGTTTTAGAAGATATAATATATCTAACTGTAGCAAAGAAATATAAAGGAAAAGTAGAATCAGGCGAAATAGGACTTCCTATGGAAGAATCTAACCTTATTTTACCATGTGGCATTTATGGCCGTTGGAGTGAATAAAATGGAAAAATTAAATGTAATATATGAAGATAATCATATTATTGTTGTCGAAAAAATTATTAATATACCATCACAATCTGATAAAACTGGTGATATAGATATGCTTTCTATTGTAAAACAATATATAAAGGAAAAATATAATAAGCCTGGAAATGTATATATAGGTTTGGTACATAGATTAGATAGACCAGTAGGTGGGGTTATGGTATTTGCAAAGACATCAAAAGCAGCAAGCAGATTAAATAATCAAGTAAGAGAAAAAACAATAAAAAAACAATATATAGCAGTTGTAGATGGAAGTTTCAAAGAAAAGTCAGGAATTTTAGAAGATTATGTATATAAAGATGAAAGAAATAATATAAGTAAAGTAGTAACTAAAGATAAAAAAGGTGCAAAATATGCAAAACTAGAATATGAGGTACTAGGATATAAGCAAGATAAAGATTTAAGTTTGGTCAAGATAGATTTATATACAGGCAGACATCATCAAATTCGTTTGCAAATGGCAAATAGCGGACACAGTATTTTTGGTGATCAAAAATATGGGACAAGAGGGAAAAATAAGCAAATTGCTTTATGGGCATATCACTTACAATTTAAGCATCCAATTAGTAATGAAAACTTGGAATTTAAATTATTTCCACAAAATACAGGAACTTGGAAATGGAATTTTAACACTCTTTGATAAATTATGTAAATTTTATAAAAATATAAAAAAGTTTTACGAAATTCAAAAAATGAAATCATATAAAATGATTTTAGGGTTTTGTAAAACTTTTTTTATTTGAGGACATGCAAATGATAAAATCAAATCAGAAACAATGAGGTGAGAAAAATGATTGATAAAATTTGCATGTTTCTCACAAATAAGATGAGAAAAGAAATGCCAGAGGTTGATGACGAAAGAGCTGAAATTATATATTATGGATTACAAAATATAATTGGAGAAATCCCTAAAATTTTTATAATGCTAGGTATTGCATATCTATTAGGAGAACTTAAATTAACATTAATTACATTTTTAATAATTATGCCATATCGTGTATGTTCTGGAGGATTTCATCTAAAGACTCATATTGGATGTATTGTTATAACAACAGCAATGTATTGCGTGCCTGCAATTTTATCTAAATATATAATACTAGATAGACTTGTAAAATTAGTAATGATCATATCTATTTGGGTTTTTGCAATGGTGATGATCAAATTATATGCACCAGCAGATACAGAAAATGTTCCAATTTTAAGAAAAAAGGATAGAAGGCAAAAACAAATTTTATCATATTTAATATTAACAATTGCACTAGTTATAGCAGCAGTAATCAATAATCAAATTATTTCCAATATCATCATAATAGGATACTTTATTCAAACATGTACTATTACAAAATTAGCATATAAAATAACTAATAATAAGTATGGATATGAAGTATACAATGTTTCAACAAATAGTGTAACAGATAATACATAAAAGCATTTGTCGGCAATGCTTTGTATTATATAAAAATTTAAAAAGGGGGAATTTCCTATGTTAAAAATATTATCTAAAATTGCTGAAAAATATGCAAAATCTACAAATTCAGCTTGTGTTATATTCTGCTTAATGCATCAACCAAAAATGCCAGCAAGCTTAATCAAAAAAGATTAATTTATAATCAATCTTAGTTAAAACAGTGGTTTTAATTAAGCTACATATAACTCTAATGTTATTATGAAGTAATCCCAAAAAACAGCCTTAGGCTGTTTTTCTAATTTAAAAATAAATTTCCAATTGTTGCTGAAATAATATATCGGTTTTAGATGTATATAGATTAACATTGTTATTCTTAGAAAGGATTTTCCTAATTTCCCATAATCCAAGACCAGTATGATTTTCTTTTTCAGTTATTCCCTTTTCAAATATTTTTTCTGTATCTACATCTTTGTTAGAATAACTATTTTCAATAAGTATAGTATTTCTATGATTATTTGAATCTCTCCTAAAAGAAATATTTATTATTTTCTCTTTACTATTTTCAGCAGCTTCTATCGCATTATCGAGCAAGATACCAAGAATTCTAGCAAATTCATAAATCTTCATATGTAAGTCATTTAAATCTAAAAGATAATAAATATTAACATTTATACCTTTTTCAGTTGCTTCATGATATTTTGAAGTTAATAAGTTATATATGCCGAGGATTATTTATACTGTTTGGATTTAAAATATATAAGTTATTTACTTTTTCACAATCTTGTTGCAACTGTACGTAATACTTTTTTAATCCTTCAATATCATCTGTATTTACATATCCACCAATTGTTGTAACAATATTATCAAAATCATGTTTGAAACCTCTAACATTATCATGTAAGATACGTAATGTTTTATTATATTCTTCTGCGCTTTCTAATTGTCTAGTAGTTGTAGTTAATTTTACAACTTTTGATATGCTATATAAACTAATGCAAAAATATAGTAATAACATAATGAAATTAGCAAAAGTATATGTCAAAGGTAGAGTATTAAGATATTTCATAGTTATTATGATTTCAATAACAATATAAATTAATCCAAATAATAAATTGAATATTATAAGAGACTTTGTTTTTCTATCTAAATCTTCAGGTATAACTAATGAGAGCTTTTGGTTTTTTATTAAAAATATTATTAAGAAAATACTCAAATACATAAACAAAGTGAAAGGTATCTTATAAATAAATGTAGTCATTGCTTGTTCAAATGTGATATTTAACAGCCTAATATATGGATTAAATATTAAACTTTGCACAATTGTAAATACAATACTAGGTAATACAGCAGCAACAATAGTTTTTAAAGTATTAGTTTTCAAAGTGAAATGAATTATTATGAATAAAGAAATATAATTAAAAATCAAGTTAAAAGGTGTAACTAAGAAAAACAATGATATGAGTGACACGATAGCAGTACTAAAGATATACATAAGTTTCTCTTTACGATTTACACTTAAATTTAAAACAGATGCAATAAGATAAAAACTCAATGGACTTTCTATAAAAGCTAAAGGTATAGAAGAAATCTTAATTAATAGTTCATTTGGTGTACTCATTGCAATCCAAATATTATTTAAAAATTCCATCATTTTTAAAAACCTCCATTATATCTTTCTTAAATTTTGGACCAATATCACTAAAATCATTTTCAGGGAAATATAATCTATTTTCCACAGGATCCACATTTGTTACATTATTTATATTAACAATAAATGATTTATGACATCTAACAAAATTATCAGGTAGTGAATCTTGTATTTTATTAAAAGAACTATATACTTCATAATCACGTGCTGGAGTATGAAAAATTAATTTCATACCATCTCTTTTTATATAGTGAATTTCATTTTCATCAATAATTGTATTTTTATTATCAATTTTTATATATTTCTTTGGTAAACCTTGTATATCATCAAATAATCTTACAATAGTTTCTTCCATCCTTTCTGGCATTAATGGCTTAGCAATATAATCAAAAGTTTTAAATTTATATGCCATCATAGCATATTCCAAATGTGCAGTAGTAAAAATGAAATATACATTTTTATTTTTCTGCCTAACCATTTCTGCAATTTGCAAACCAGTTTTTCCTTGTTTTAAATTGATGTCAAGCACAAGTACATCTGTCTTGTTATTATCCACATAATCTAAAATAGAATCAAAATCATCAGATTTAAATACCACCTTTGCATCATAATTATGCTTTGTAAATATATTTTCAAGCATTTTCTCAATTCTATCTAATATAACTAAGTTATCATCACAAACAACAAAGTTTAGCATTAAAGTTCCTCCTCCAAACAAAACAAAATACAAATGGAAAAAAATGGAATTAGTGAATATAATGAAATTGCTATTTTTTTCCAAAAACAATTACAATATAATTCAAAAAATTAGTGTTGTCAATAGGGAATTTATAAGTATAATTTAAAGATTGATATATAAACAGCATTTGACAAATAAAACTAATATAAAAAATGCAATAAAGTTAAAATAAAAATAAAAAAATGCAAATAATAAATTCAACTAATAAAGAAAAAATCATAAAATTTTATTTAATTAATAAAATTAAAATAGGAATAGGAGCTGAGGAAGATGAAGGAAAAAATCAGAGCAATTGCTATCATAATTTTAAGTATAAGCATTTTTTCTTTAAGTGTAATATCAATGCAAGAGGCTAATCAAGAAATTATGGTAAATACAAAAGCAATCAGTAATGAAAAAATTGGATGGGGAATAAAAAGAAATAATGAACATAAACAACCAGACTTAGGAGCAAGTAGATTAAAAACATTATCGAATAATAAAGGAATTGCAATGGGAAATGCAAATAGTAAAAGAATATATTTAACATTTGACCAAGGATATGAAGCAGGATATACGAGTGATATATTAAAAACATTGAAAGAAAACAAAGTTCCAGCTACGTTTTTTATTACAGGACATTATTTAAATACACAACCAGAATTAGTAAAACAAATGATAGATGAAAATCATATTGTTGGGAATCACAGCTCTAGGCATAAAAGCATGCCAGATATATCAGATGAAGAGATAAAAACAGAACTTTTAACATTACATCAAGCGGTATATGAAAAATTTAATTATGAAATGAAATATATGAGACCACCAAAAGGAGAATATAGTGAAAGAAGTTTGATTGCAACAAGTAATTTAGGATATACAACTGTTATGTGGTCATTTGCATATAAGGACTGGGAAGAAAATAATCAACCAAACAGCCAAGAGGCAATAAAAATGATTATAGAAAATTTTCACCCTGGTGAAATTATGCTTTTACATGGAAATTCCAAAACTAATACAGAAATATTACCAGAGATTATAAAACAAGCAAGACAGCAAGGATATGAGTTTTATTCATTAGATCAATTTGAAAAATAAAGGAAAAACTAAATCAGAAAGGAAGAAATCGAAAATGAAACAAAAGCATCATAGAAAAATAGATAAATTATTAGAAATACCTAAAGAGGTCTACTCAAACGAAGTAAAGATTACAATCACTGGATTTGATGAAGTAATAATAGAAAACTATCAAGCTATTTTAGAATATGAAGAATACTTTGTAAGAATAAAAACAATTACAGGAATAGTTAATTTCAATGGATATAATTTCAACTTAGAAAATTTATCAAATGATGATATTAAAGTAACAGGGAAGATAGAAGGTATTGAGTTTGAAAAACTAACGGAGGATTAAAATGTTTATTAAAATTTTACTATGCTATATTTTTGGATATATTAAAGTTTCAGTAGAAGGATACTATATTGAAAAATTCATTAATATATGCAAGAACAAAAAAATTATAATTTGGAATTTAAAAAGAGAAAAAAATGTAAAACTATATTTGAACACATCAATACAGGATTTTAAAGAAATCACAAAAATTGCTAAAAAGTTAAAATGTCATATAAAAATTGAAAAAAAGAGAGGAGTACCATTTCTATTATATAAATATAAAAAAAGAAAAATATTTGCAATGTTTTCAATATTAATTATTATAGGAGTTATTATCTTGTCTAACTTTATTTGGAATATAGAAATAAAAGAAGAAAGTGGAAAGGAATTAGAAAACATTTACCAAGATATATCAAATGCAGGTTTGACAACAGGAAAATTAAAAGCAAAATTAAATACAAAAGAAATAATAAATAAAATAAGATTAGAAAGACAAGATATTGCATGGATGGGAATAGAATTAAAAGGCACAAATGCTATTGTGCGCATAGTAAAAGCAGATAATAAGCCAGAAATAATTGATGAAAAAGATTATTGTAATATTGTTTCTAATAAAGAAGGAGTTATAACAAAAATACAAGCACAAAATGGAACTGCAAATGTAAAAGTAGGAGATACTGTAACTTACGGAACAACATTAATTAGTGGATGGCTAGAGGGAAAGTATACAGGGATGCATTATGTACATGCAAGAGGAGAAATTGAGGCAAAAGTTTGGCACACAAAAAATATTTTTATTCCATATCAATCTACGGAAACTAAAGAGACAGGGCAATTCGAAAATTTTTATTCAATAAAATTTAATAATTTTGAAATAAATTTGTCAAAAAGGGTTTCAAAATTTAAAATTTATGATACAATAGAAACAGATAAAAAAATTAGATTATTTTCAGATTTCTATTTGCCGATTTCTATAAGAAAAATAACGAATAAAGAGCTAGTAGAAGAAGAAAAAAGGTATAATTTAGAAGAAGCTAAACAGCTAGGGATACAACAGTTACAAGAAGAATTAGATGAAGAAATTGAAGATAAAACTAAAATTATGAATAGATATAACAATACATATGAAAAAGAAAATGGTATAGAAATAAATGTAACCTATGAGGTTCTAGAAGAGATAGGGACAAATGAAAAAATCGTATTTTGAAGAGGGGGATGCATATGGAAGAAAGAAGTTTAAGAATAACAGGAGCAGATACTAATTTTTTCAATAAAATCACAAGTACTTTAACACGTATGTTAATACCAACAAAAATTGGAATTAACGGAATGTTTATTGCTATGAAAAGAAATGCGATGTTAAAAGCATATGAAATATATGCAAAAGAAAACGACACAAATGAAGAAGCAGAAAAGAAATTTGAAACAGCATATACTGCCTATTTAGAGGCATTAGATAAACATATTATGGATTCAATTTACAAAAAGGTAAAAAATGGAGTAGCATCAGAATTTGAAAAAAATGCAATGTCAAAATATTATGGAGTAACAAGCTTAAAAGAAAAGGAATATACAGAATACAAATATCGCAAACAAAAATATCTAATTGAGTTAGACTGGGATGGAATTTGTGCAAATGCAAAAGAAAAAGTTTTACAAAAATATACATCTTTTTATTTATATAAAATGGATGCCCTATATAAAGCAATTTTAAAAAATTATTCTATTAAATTAGCTGATGGAACTAACATATATGACTCAACTAAAGAGTGGGTTTATACAAAAATATTTTATACATTAGAAGAATATGTACAAAATATTTTAGCACTAAAAATTGAAAAATATCCAGAAGAATTTAAAGGAATAGAAGCAGAATATGAAAAATTCCAAGGCTTTACAGTTGGAAAATTAGATACAAGAGACATTATAGAAAAAAATATGATTTTATTAGGAATTAGCAGAAAACTATTTACACATAGTATTCCTTTAATTGTTGCAGAACATTGCTATGAGAAACTACTAAAAGATGCTAGAACTTTATTACAAGATACGAAAATTGCTAATAAACGTGAAAGAGCATATTCAATGCTAATAACACTAATTGAAGATTTTTATACAAAACTATTATCAACAAAAGTATATTGGGAAGATTTAGAAGAAAGAGAAAAATTTAAGAAAATTTGGGACAAGTATCAAGAAATTTCAGCATTAAAAGAAACAAATTTTGTTGAATATGTAAAACGAAAAGAAATCTTATTTCTAAAAGAAGATTTAAAGAAAATTCATAACACAAAAGTAGATTACTCAAAATTAGAAAAATACTATAAAAGAAAATTAGTAGACTATGGAGCAATTCGCGAGATAAAAAATACTTTCAAATCTTCAGGAGAATACAAAGGAGCAATAAAAGAAATAATCAATAAGGTGAGTGCATAGTAATGTATGAGATTGTGTATAATGAAATAGAAGAAAACCCAAAATATGAAGAAATAATAGGAAAAGTAGTACAAAAATGCTATAAAAAGGAAAACTTACAAAATAGTAATTTAATACTAACAATAACATTAACAACACCACAAAATATTAGAAAATTGAACAATACATATAGGAATATAGATAGAGCTACAGACGTTCTATCTTTTCCTGTGTTTGAAAAACAAGAATTAGAAAATAAAATTAAAGCTCAAGATTTTACATTTGAAGACATGTTGGGAGATATAGTAATATCTGTTGAACAAGTACAAGAACAAGCTAAAGAATATGGACATAGCTTTGAAAGAGAATTAAGCTATATGGTAGTACACGGATTTTACCATCTTATGGGTTATGATCATATTGAAGAACAGGACAAAGAACTAATGAGAAAAAAAGAAGAATCCGTATTAAAAGAACTAAAAATAAGTAGAGATGAAACATAGAAAGGATGAATAGCAGATGGAAAAAGGAAGTACAAAATTATTAATTTTCATTTTAGTTATTTTAATTTTGATAGCTGGTGGAGTTTTAGGGTATAAAATAGTTAAAGATAAAGAAGAAAAGCCAATAGACACAGAAGCTGAAAAAACGACTGTATTAGTAACACCAGTTGTAGAAGAAAAAGAAGTACAAATTTATAAAGGAAATGATAGACCAATTGCTGTTATGTATGACAATCATAACCAAGCATGGCCACAATCAGGATTGAACAAAGCATATTTAGTATATGAAATCATTGTAGAAGGTGGAGAAACAAGATTAATGGCTTTATATAAAGGTGCAGATTTAGATTTAATAGGACCTGTTAGAAGTGCAAGACATTATTTCTTAGATTATGCTATGGAAAATGATGCTATATATGTACACTTTGGATGGAGTCCACAAGCGCAAAGTGATATTAAAAAATATTCAATAAATAATATAAATGGCATTTATGAAGATGGTTCAACATTTTGGAGAAGTAAGAAAAAATATGCACCACATAATGCTGTAACAAGTACAAAAAATATATTAACATCTGCTACTAATAAAGGATATAGAACAACATCTGACAAAGAAAGTGTTTTAAAATACACAGCAGATGAAGTTGAATTAAAAGATGCAAGAACAGCAACCTCAATAACAATACCACATTCAAATCTTCAAACAGTTAGATATGAATATGATGAAGAAAATAAAGTATATAAAAGATATGCAAGAAATAAAGCACAGACAGATTGGGAAACAGCTGAACCAATAACAACTAAAAACATAATTGTAACAAAATGTGAAAATTATACATTAAATGATTCAGAAAATAAAGGAAGACAAGGATTAAAAAATATAGGCACATTTGATGGATATTATTTAACAAATGGAAAAGTAATTGAAATAAAATGTATCAAAAATGCAAGAGATGAAAGAACCATTTATCAAGATTTAGAAGGAAATGAAATAGAAGTAAATGATGGAAATACATGGATTAACATTTGCCCAATTGATGCTGAAATAACTATTGAACCAGAAGAACCAGAAATATTAGATAATACACAAAATACAGAAGCAAGCAATGTTGTTAATTCTGTAAATTAAAACAAAAATTGAAAGGATATGTAAATATGAACGTTTATGATACTGCTAATAGATTAGCACAAGAAATCAAGACTTCTGAAGAATATGCAAATTTTAAGATGGCAAAAGAAACAATTAAATTAAATCCTGAATTATCAAAAAGAATAAAGGAATTTGACATGGCTCGTTATACAAGTCAGCTAGAATCTATGCAAACTGGAAAAACTGATGAAGAAAAAATGAAGAAAGTGCAAGAACTATATGCAGAGCTAATAGAACAGCCTGATGCAAAAAATTACTTTGAAGCAGAAACAAAATTTAATATTTTAATTGCAGATGTAAATAGAATTATTGGTGAATCAATTAGAGAAGTAATGGAATAAAGGGGAAATAAAGTGGAATTTTTAATAGTTTTTATAGTTATTCTACTATTACTAGTAATATTAACAGTTGTTTTTGAAGTAAATATGAAAAAACTAAAAGAAATGACTAATATTCAAAACTTAGATGCTATTGCTGAAAAATATCCAAACAATATAGATATGTGCAAGGAATATTTAAAAAAACTAAATAATACAGATGTTAAAGTAGAAGAAGATAATAAATCAGAAGCAACAGTTTATATAGCAATTTCTAATAAAATTTGTATAGGAAATATGAAAAATAGTTATTCAAGGATTCAAACTATTGCACATGAATGCCTACACAGTATTCAAAGCAGAAAACTATTACTTTTCAATTTCATATTTTCCAATATTTATCTAATATATTTTGCTGTTATTTTTATTATAGCAGTATGTGGAATATTACCAAGTCCAATGACTTTTTTAGCAATATTATGCATATTTGGACTTATATATTATTCAGTAAAACTATATTTAGAAAATGATGCTATGATAAAAGCTAGATATTTAGCAAAAGAATATATGGAGGAAAAGCAAATTTCTTCTAGAGAAGAAATAGATAGTTTAGTTAAACAATTTGACATTATAAATGACGTAGGAATTCGTGCTGTACAGTATAAAATATTAACTGGAGTATTGATAAAAATAGCCATATTTTCTATTGTTTGCTTTATTAGATTTTAGAAAATTAAAAAAATAATTGAAAAATAATGAAAAAACTCTTGACAAAAAGATAAATATAATTTATAATGTATAACTGTCAAGGGAAATGCAGGTGTAGTTCAATGGTAGAACCTCAGCCTTCCAAGCTGATGACGTGGGTTCGATTCCCACTACCTGCTCCAGTTCCGAGTCTGCTCGAACTTTTATGAGTAGACAGTACAAATCAATCAGAAATGGTTGATTTTTTTAATGCAAAAAAAGTCATCCTATCAATAAAAAGAAAGGATGGTGTTTGAAATGAACGTAATCAAACAAAAACTACAATTTGAAGAAAGGTTAAAAAAGCGACTGCAATTTATATGCAAGTTTTCTAAATCTCCTCCAACATTTATCAATGGTAGTATTAGAAAGATTGAAAATACTAATCTTGCGTATATTGAACCTCATAAGGTAATTGTTAATGGAATTACTTTATTAGTATTCAATTATTCAGATGACGTGTATATTTCTAATTTATCAAAAAAGATAAAGTTATCAGAGTTAGAAACATACCTAAAAGAACGTGTAAATAGCTAAAAACTTGACATTTCTTGAAATTGTGATATAATATCTAACGTAAACGGCTTATGTTTATTAAGAT
>CANRML010000009.1 GCA_947631725.1 uncultured Clostridia bacterium | reverse complement strand
AAAGTTTATAAAAGTTATGTTAAATTAAAGACAATGATTAAGATTTGTACGGAAAAAAGTTGTAAACGTCTACGGAGCGCGCTCCAGATACAATAAACCACACAAATATTGAAATATCAATAATTTTGTATGGTTTATTTTTTTGTTTTAATGCAATAGCAATTTTTTAAATAAAATAAAAATAATAAAAATATATTGACAAATTATCCATAATATAATAATTGATAAGAAACCGGAAGGGATGATAATAATGGGGAATATAAAAAAATATTATGAAAATACAGAAGGAGCTTTACCAAATCTAATTGTTAAAAAATTCATAGATATGAATATTAAACCTACAAATGCTATTGACTTAGGATGTGGTGCTGGTAGAGATACTATATTTTTGATAAATAATGGCTGGAAAGTTTTATCAATAGATAAAGAAAATACAAAAGAGATGATATCTAGTAAATTAGATAATGAAAAAATAAAAAAATTTAGATTTGAGAATCAAAGCTTTGAAGATATCAAACTAGAAAAAACTAATTTATTAGTTTCAAATTTTAGTATTCCTTTTTGTGATAAAGAACATTTTAATGAATTTTGGAAAAAATTACTGATAGCATCTTAAAAGACCGGATATTTTGTTGGGAATTTTTTTGGGTTAAATGATTCATGGGTAGAAATAAAAAAACAAATGGTATTTTTAACAAAAGAGCAAGTTTTAAGTTTATTTAAAGATAGATTTGAAATAATAGAATTTAATGAAGTCGAAAAAAACGGAAAAACAGGATTAGGAAAAATTAAACATTGGCATATATATAATGTGATAGCAAAGAAAAAATAGAAATAAAACTTAATATTATCTCAATTAAGCTGAAAAGTTATTGTAAAATTTTACAAAATTTATTATAATTATTAATATAGTTAGCATTTGGCTGAGGTAATAAAATGAGTAAACCAATTATTGGAATAATAGGAAAAGTTCAACCGCAATATGGAGATGATATTTGGCATAGAATTGATGATAGAGGATGAATTTACTAAGAATTTATTTAAAGAATTTATTGAAAAATGCAAATAAAGTTAATGGTATAGAAATACATTGACAAAAAAATTAAAGTTACTTATACTTAAAACAAGGAGGTAACAAATGGATGCAAAAGGGGAACTAAAGTTAATATTTCCAACTGAGGAATATAAAGATCAAATAGAAGAATACTTAGAAGAACACTTTAAAAATGGAGAATTCGACTTAGCAGGTGATGGAGGACTAGATAGAATAAAAGATGTTGACAAATGGCTAGACAAAATAAAAAAGGATGTATCAGAAGAAACAATAGAAGAAGGCAAAACGCCATCCACGATATTTTTAGGAGTTAGAAAATCAGACAATAAAGTCATAGGGATGTTGCAAATAAGGCACAAATTAAACAAAAAACTACTAGAAAGATATGGACACATAGGAGATGGAGTTAGACCAACAGAAAGAAAAAAAGGATATGCAACAGAAATGATTAGACTAGCATTAGAAAAATGTAAAAAATTAAAAATAGATAGAGTCTTAATGACTTGTGACAAAGAAAATATTGGGTCAAGTAAAAGTATAATTGCAAATGGTGGGGTATTAGAAAACGAAATTACAATAGAAAATGGAGAAATAACACAAAGATATTGGATAAGCCTTAAAAAAAGATATGCTGATAAATTTGTTAGAAATAAAGTAAAAGAAGCAAATCAAAAGATAATGTCAATAGAAGAAAATAATTTTTCAGGAGACATATATTTCTATGATTTTATTGATGTTAAAAATAAAATGATTATACCTAGAGGAAAATGTATATTAGACAATAACTATAAATGGCTCGAGTTTTATGATTATAATTCAAAAGTAAAGTTAACAGCTGTTTATAATGAAAAATGCAAAATAATAGAGTGGTATTTTGACATAGCAAGAGAGATAAATAAAGAAAATGGAATACCATATGAAGATGACCTATATTTAGATGTTGTTGTAACACCAACAGGAGAAATAGTTTTACTAGATGAAGATGAATTAAAAGATGCTTTAGATAGATTAGAGATAACAGAAGAAGAATACAAAAATGCTTATGAAGAAGCAAATAAATTAATAGATAGACTAAAAGGTAGAGTAGAGAAATTACAAGAATTTACAGACAAATATTTAAAATTAAATTTAAATTAAAATATTAAAATTATAAAAAAAGCCAGCTATATGCTGGCTTCTTTGTCAGGTAAAGGAAAAATATGTACAATCAGTTTGCAGATTATATGTAACTAATCGTAACCACTCAGGAACACCTTTCACAAGTCTCCTAAAAGGGTCATAATTAGACACTATCGGCATTTGGAGTTTTTCTCCGCTCTTTGTTTCTGTGCAATCCTGTAAAATTATAGGATGCAGACCACGATCTTTTTGGCGGAGAAAAAACAGTGGATGGGAACCAGGACAAGAAACAACCAATATTCCAACAGCATTTTGAAGGTCAGCTGTAAAATAGCCAGTTCTCTCTTGCTCATTTTCTTTGTACGAGATTATATAATCCCGTTCTGTTAATTTCCTTACCATACCTCTTTTCCTTTCTTTTGTGTTGCTAATTAACAGTTGCACATTGTATTTGACCTGACAGCAAATACATTTATACAATATGTATATTTACATAATACCATGTTTTAGGAAAAAATGCAAGTTTTACGCTATATATACATATAAAGATAGAATTTTATGTTTGTAATTTTATAATTTGAACATAATATTAAATAATAATGTAAAAAAACAATAAAAATAGTTGATATTTTTTAAAATTTAATATAAAATCTAAGAAGATTATAGGAGGAAAAGATGATTACTTTAAAAGATGTATGTGAAAATGAAGAAGTCAATGCTCTAATTAAAGGAGCACAAAAACAATTAGATGCATTAGGTTATACTGAACATGGACATAGACATATTTCAATTGTATCTAAAAGAGCAGGAGATATTTTGCAAAAGTTAGGATACCCAGAACGAACAATCGAATTAGCTAGAATAGCAGGATATTTACATGATATAGGAAATTGTGTAAATAGAGTTGACCATGCACATAGTGGAGCAATTCTTGCTTATGAGATTTTGAAGAGTATGGAAATGGATGTTGAAGAAAGAACTGAAATTATGATGGCAATTGGAAATCATGATGAAGAAACAGGAACAGCAGTTAGTGATATATCTGCAGCTATTATTCTTGCAGATAAATCAGATGCACACCGAGACAGAGTATGTAATCCAAATTTAGGAACTTTTGATATACATGATCGTGTAAACTATGCAGTTACTAAGTCTAGTTTAACTTTAGATGCAGAAAAACGTATAATAACATTAGACTTAAAAATAGACACAGAAATTTGCCCAGTATTAGACTATTTTGAAATTTTTATGGATAGAACTATGATGAGCAAATATGCTGCAAAATTTTTAAAAATATGGTTTTCATTAGTAATCAATGATACAAAATTATTATAAGAAGGGATGGAAAAAATGAAAAAAGCAATTAAAATTTTAACAATAATATTAACAATAGTACTAGTTGGTATGGTAGGTTTTTTAGGAATCTATGTCCAAAAACAAAATAGGATGGAAAACATAGTGAAAGACTATGACTATGCAATGGACTTAAAAGGAGCAAGAATAATTGCAATAAAACCAGAAGAAGATAAAGAAACAATAATAAAAGATGCACAAGGAAATGAAATTGAAGAAGATTTAACAGACGAAGAAATCCAAGAAAAAGGATATACAAAAGAAGAAGTTGATAAAAATGCAGAAAAATTAACATTAGAAAATTTCAAAAAAACAAAAGAAATTATGATAAAAAGATTAGAACAACTAGAATTAAATGACTATAATATTGCATTAGATGAACAAACAGGAGAAATAAAAATTGAAATAGAAGAAAATAATTCCACAAATTCAATAATAAGTGACCTTTATACAACAGGAAACTTTGAAATTTCAGATAGTGAAACAGAAGAAGTGTTACTAGATAACCAATATATAAAAGAAGCAAAAATAGGATATATTTCTGAAACAAATGGTACAAGTGTATGCTTACAAATCGAATTAAATTCTGAAGGAAAAGCAAAACTAGAAGAAATTACAAATACATATAAAACAATTGAAGAGAGTGAAGAAAGCGAAGAAAGTGAAGAAGAAAATACAACTGAAGGAACTTCAGAGACTTCAGAAACTAGTGAAGAATCAAAACAAAAAGAAATAACAATGAAAATAAATGATCAAACAATTATGACTACATCATTTGATGAACCAATTCGTACAGGAACACTGCAATTAACAGTAGGAAGTGCTTCAAGTGATGTTAAAACAATTAATGAATATTCAGAAAAAGCATTATCTTATGCTACAATATTAAATAACGGAAAATTACCAATGGATTATGAAATCTCAGGAAATGAATTTATTTATTCAGAGATAACAAATCAAAAAATATTATATGTAATGTTAGGAATTGCAGTAATAAGTGCACTTGCATTAATATATTTAATTATAAAATATAAATTACATGGACTTTTAGCAAGTTTTTCATTTATCGGATTTGCATCAATACTATTATTGCTAATTCGTTATGCAAATGTTGCAATAAGTTTAGGAACAGTTTTTGCAGGAGTAATTGCATTAGCAGTAGATTATTTAATTTTAATAAAAATATTGAAGAAAAAAGAAAAAAGTGAATTTGTAACATTTTTCTTTAAAACAATTCCAATAACAATATGTAGTATTATATTCTGCTTTATGGATTGGATTCCAATTGCTAGCTTTGGTATGACATTATTCTGGGGAGTTATATTAATGCTAGTTTATAACTATCTAGTTACAGCACCTTTATTAAGCATATTGGAAGAAAAAAATAGGGAGGATATGAAAAATGAAAAAAACAAATAAAAAAGCACTTATTATATTTGCAATAGTTGTTGCTGTTATAGCTATAGGAGCTATTATAGCAATAGTTAAAGGATTTAATTTTGATTTATTATATGCTGGTGGTAAACGAATAGAAGTAGATATAGGAAAACAATTTGAAATAAAAGATATAGAGGCAATAACAAAAGAAATAGTTGGAGAGAACTCTTGTGTTCAAACAGTGGAAATATATAAAGAAAGTGTTAGTATTTTTGCACAAGATATGACAGAAGAACAAAGAAATAATATCATAACAAAAATAAATGAAAAGTATGGTTTAGAGCTAAAAGCAGAAGAAAGCGAAATAATAAATGTTCCACATACACGTTTAAGAGATATAATTAAACCATGTATAGTACCACTAGTAATAGCAACAATCATTGTACTAATATATATAGGCATTAAATATATAAGAAAAACTAATGCAGAAATATTATTAGAAGCAATCATTGTAATTATACTAGGACAAGCATTACTATTTAGTATATTGGCAATAACAAGAATACCTGTTGGTAAACTAACAATACCAATGATACTTTCAGTATATATTTTATCAACTACATTTTGCACAGCAAGATTGGAAAAATATGTACAAGAAAAAGAAAAGGAAGAAGAAAAAAATAAAACGGAGGAAAAATAAATGGGAAAAATTGTTTTATTGGATGAACTTACAATAAATCAAATTGCAGCAGGTGAAGTTATTGAAAGACCAGCATCTGTAATTAAAGAAATGATAGAAAATTCTATTGATGCAGGAGCAACCAATATTACAGTTGAAATAAAAAACGGAGGAATTTCATACATAAAAGTTGCAGATAATGGAAAAGGAATTGCACAAGATGATTTAGAAATTGCATTTGAAAGACATGCAACTAGTAAAATTCGTTCAGCAGAGGATTTGAACACAGTTACATCTATGGGGTTCCGTGGAGAAGCTTTAGCAAGTATTGCAGCTATTAGTAATGTAGAACTAATATCAAAAACTGAAGAACAAGAAACAGGATATAGAATTGTATTAGAAGCAGGAAATGTTTTAGAAAAAGAAGAGGCAGGTGCTTCAACAGGAACAACAATAACAGTAAAGAACCTATTCTTTAATACACCTGTAAGATATAAATTTCTAAAGAGAGATTATACAGAATCAGGATACATAGAAGATATAATTACTAGAGCAGCATTAATACATCCAGAAATCTCATTTAAACTAATCAATACAGGAAAAACAGTTATACAAACAAATGGAAGCGGAGATATAAAAAACGTAATTTATAGTATATATGGAAAAACAGTATCTGAAAATTGTATACCAGTATCATATACATATGAAGATATTCAGATTGATGGGACTGTAGGTAAACCTGAAATTGCAAGATCTAATAGAGCAAATCAAATATTTTTCGTAAATAAAAGATATATAAAAGATAAAACATTATCATCTGCAACAGAACAAGCATATAAAGGGATGATACCACTAGGAAAATTTGGATTTGTTGTTTTAAACATAAGTATAAATCCATCAAAAGTAGATGTTAATGTACATCCAGCAAAATTAGAAGTAAGATTTGAAGAAGAAAGCAAAATTTTTCAAGCTATTTTTCATGCAATTAAAGATACATTATTAAAAAACGGAGATAATCAAGGTTTATTTGGATTAAGAAAAACAGATGAAGAAGAAATCGAAAAATATACACAACAAGAAAGTGAAATAAAAACAAATGTGCAAGAAATAAATGCAGAAAAAATTGAAGAAAATAACGAAGAAAATAAAATAGAGGAAGACTTAGAAAAAACACAGGTAATAAATTTAAAAGGAAAAACAAAGCAAACTAAGGAAATAAAACAGGAACCTTCAATTTTTGATAAACTTATCCAATTAAAAAATGTACCAAACCGTTTGCATGACATTGTAGAACAAAATAATAAAAAAGATGAAGAAGAACTAGATAAAAAAGAAGAAAAAGAAGAAAAAGAAGAAAACGAAGAAAATGAAATATCACAAGAAAAAGAAAATAACATAGAAAATAACATAGAAGAAAATCAAGACTTTCACTCAATGTATGAAAAACTATTTGGCAAAACAAAAAAAGAAGAGCAACCACAAAAACAAAATAATGAAGATATAGATATTATAAATGATAATATTTCTGTATTTGATGATATAGAAGAATATAAAAAAGAACCATACAAAGTAATTGGAATTGCATTTAATACATACATTATAATCGAAATGAACCAAGAGATATATATTATAGACCAACATGCAGCACATGAAAGAATATTATATGAAAAAGTAAAAGAAAACTATTATAATAATACATCAAAAGACTCACAAATGCTATTATTACCAGATGTAATAACATTAACACATAAAGAAATGGACATTGCAAAAGACAACTGGGCAATGTTCCAACAAGCAGGATTTGACTTAGAAGAATTTGGAGACAATACAATAAAATTAATAGGAGTACCAACTATTTGTGTAGAATTAGATACAAAAGAACTATTCCTTGAAACATTAGATGCAATTAATACAGTAGCAAGAACAGCAAAACAAGAAAAAGAAGAAAAATTTATTGCAACAGTTGCTTGCAAAGCAGCAGTAAAAGCTAATATGCTACTTTCAACAGAAGAAATACAAAGCTTAATGGACAGACTACTAGAATTACCTAATCCATTTAGCTGCCCACATGGTAGACCAACAGCAATAAAAATGAGCAAATATGATATAGAAAGAAAATTTGCAAGAAAATAAAAAAAGAAAGGACACCTAAACATGCCATTAGTTATAATTACAATTATAATAACATTTGCTATACTAATTATATGGACATATCACAGCTTAGGAAATATTGAAACAAGTAAAAAAATTATATACATAATTATTCAACTATTAATTATATTTATAGCAACATATATTACATATGCAATATCAAAAGGACAAGTAGTATATCAAGATAAAGAAATTAGCCAACATATTCAAAACGCACTATTACCAATATTTACTGGTATTAATGGCTTGTTTATTATGCCATATTTAAGTAGAGGTATAGAAGCACTATATCAGGAAAACATAAAAATTAATCAATTATTTACAAGAGCAATCTTATGTATTGTAATATTAATTGCTTTATTAATTTTTGAGTGTGGATATATGACTACAACACAGCAAGGAATATTAAAAATTATGGCAGGAGAAGGATAATGAAAAAACCAATAGTTATTGTGATATGTGGTCCAACTGCATCAGGGAAAACAGGACTTTCAATCGAACTTGCAAAACAAATAGATGGTGAAATCATATCAGCAGATTCAATGCAAATTTATGAAGATATGGATATAGGAACTGCAAAACCCACAACAGAAGAAATGCAAGGAATACCACATTATTTAATAGGCTCAATAAAACCAACACAAAGATATAGTGTAGCAGATTACAAAAAAGATGCAAAAAAAGCAATAAGAGAAGTAATAAAAAAGGGAAAAACACCAATAGTTGTTGGCGGAACAGGACTATATGTAAATAGTTTAATTTATGAGATTGAATATCCAGAAATTGAATTTGATGAGGAATATAGAAAAAAACTAGAAAAGCAAGTAATAGAAGAGGGACTAGACAAACTATATGAACAAGCAAAAAAAATTGACCCTCAAGCAATCCAAAAAATTGCAAAAACAGATAAAAAGAGAATTTTGCGAATATTAGAAATTTATTATTCAACAGGAAAGACAAAGACTGAACAAGATATTTTATCAAGGCAAAAGGAGCCGGAATTTGACTATAAAGTATATGCATTATCTTGGGATAGAGAAACATTATATCAAAGAATAAATAAAAGAGTAGACATTATGCTAGAACAAGGACTAATCGAAGAAGTACAAAACATCTTAAAAAAATATGATAAATTTCCAACAGCAATGCAAGGACTAGGATATAAAGAAGTAGTGGAATATTTAAATAAAAAAATGACAAAAGAAGAAATGATAGAAAAAATAAAACAAGAAACGAGGAGATATGCTAAAAGACAAATGACATGGTTTCGAAAAAACAAAGAAACTATATGGTTAGATGCTACAAAAGATATGCGAAATAATATTGATATTATTTTGGAAGGAATGAAGGGATAATGAAACAAAAAGACACGGCAAAACAGAATAAAATAGACTCAAAAAAAACAAAGCAAAATGCGAAATTAGTGTTTTTTGCTGTGTTAATGATAATTGTACTCTATTTTTTGTACATTATCTTTTTATTAGTAAAAGAACCAACAGATATTTTTAGAGTAGAAGAAGGAAAACTTTATCTAGAGGAAGCTAGAGTAGGATATGTAATTAGAAATGAAACTGTAGTACAAGGAAATAATTATAAAAATGGAATAGAGCAGATAAAAAGTGAAGGAGAAAAAGTATCCAAAAATGAAATTATTTTTAGATACTATAGTAAAAATGAAGAAAGCTTAAAAGGACAAATTGCAGAATTAGATGCTAAGATACAAGAAACAGTAAAAAGCCAAACAGATTTATATTATTCTGATATAAAACTTATAGAAGACCAAATAGATGAAGAAATAGAAAAATTAAATCAGACAACAGATCTTTCAAAATTAACCGAATATGAAAAACAAATAACACAGTTAATAGATAAAAAAGCAAAAATAGTAGGAGAAAAAAGCCCATCAGGATCATATATAGACCAATTAAATAAGCAAAGAGCAAATTTAGAAAAAGAATTAAATGAAGGAGCTGAAACAATCAAAGCTCCAAAAAGCGGAATAGTATCATATAAAGTAGATGGATTAGAAGAAGACTTAAAACCAGAAAATTTTTCTGCAATAAATAAAGAATATTTAGAAAATTTAAACTTAAAAACAGGAAAAACAATAGCAACAAATGACGAGTGTGGAAAAATAATAGATAATTTTGAAGCATATATTGCAACAGTTTCAGATAGTAAAGAAAGTAAAGAAGCTAAAGTAGGAGATAAAGTAAAAGTTCGCTTATCAAATTCAGATGAGATAGATGCTGAGATTACATATATTTCACAAGAAAATGAAGAAGAAACATTATTAATATTAAAAATAGATAAAGACATTGAAGAATTGTTAAATTATCGAAAAATATCTTTTGATTTAATTTGGTGGAGTCATAGTGGACTAAAAGTTCCAAATCAGTCAATAGTAGAGGAAAATGGGTTAAAATATGTTGTTAGAAATAGAGCAGGATATTTAAGCAAAATACTTGTAAAAATAAAGAAACAAAATGATAAATATTCGATTATAACTAACTATACATCAGATGAGTTAAAAGAATTGGGATATACAAGCACACAAATTACAAACATGAGAAATATCAGTATTTATGATGAAATTGTACTAAAACCAGATTTGACGAAGGTAAAATAGTATTACAATAATATTACAAAAATATTAAAAGAATATGACATTTAAAAAAACTATTGACAATCTTGTAAAAAAAGTAGATACTAGTATCAAATACTAAGGAATTTATTTTAGGAGGTTTTTTATGTCAGCGTTAATGAATAAAGTTTGGGATTTTTTTGGGATGGACTCAGCAGACCAAGAAGAAGAATTTGATGAAGAAAATGTATATGGTTATCAAGATGAACCAGAAGAGGAAGAAGTAGTAGAAGATAGAAAATTATTTGGAAGAGGAAAAAAGGTTGTTAGTATGCCACAAGCAGGTCAAGCTGTTAAGATGGTTATTTCACAACCAACAACTTTTGAACAATCAGACGAAATTTGTGCCTTCTTAAAAGAAAGAAAATCTGTAATTGTTAATTTAGAATATGTTAATAAAGATGTTGCAAGAAGAATAGTTGACTTCATAAGTGGAGGAGTTTATGCATTAGATGGATATATTCAAAAAATATCAAACTCTATCTTTTTAGTTGCACCATCAAACTATGAAATCACAAATGAAATGGCAAGAGAAGAAATGAAAAGCAAACTTTCTGTATCTTGGCTAAAAAACAATAATATCAATTAGTCATATGGGAGGATTAAAATGATAACACCATTAGATCTTGAAAATAAAAAATTTTCAAAACAAATGATGAATGGATATAGTGTAGAAGAAGTTGATGACTTCTTAGATGACTTAACAGTAGAATATACAAAAAACTATAAAGAAGTATCAGAATTGCGTGCACAAGTGGAAGAATTAAACAAAAGCTTAGTGCAATATAAAACAATGGAAGACACTTTACAAAATACACTTGTTGTAGCACAAACAACAGCAGAAGAATTAAAAAATGTTGCCAAGAAAAAAGCAGATCAGATGATAGAAGAAGCAAAAGGAAGTGCAAAAAAACAAGTCGATGAATTAGATACTCAAATAATGATGAAACAAAAAGAATATGATGACTTAAAAAGGCAATTTGATATTTATAGAAGAAAAATGGAATCACTAATAATATCACAAGGAGAATTACTTAAAGAAATAAATAAAAGTGAAGATGAAGAATAAAGAGAAACAAATGAAAACAGTTGAAATTTAAAATTTTAACTGTTTTTTTGATGAAATAGAGGAAAAATATTACAAAACTATTAAATGTATGTTACAATTACGTAAATAGTATTGACTTTAATTGAAAATACGATAAAATAGTAACATAGGAGAATTGTTTATGAGGATTATTGCGGGAAAAGCAAGAGGAACAAAATTATATGCACTAGAAGGACTTGAAACAAGACCTACCTTAGATAGAGTAAAAGAATCATTATTTAATATTATACAGAACGAAATTAGAGATAGCATTTTCTTAGATTTATTTTCTGGAAGTGGAGCTATTGGATTAGAAGCAGTAAGCAGAGGGGCAAAAAAGGCAATACTTTGTGAAAAATCTTCTAAAGCAGTTGAGATTATAAAAAAGAATATAGAAAAAACTCATTTAGAAAAAGAAACAGTATTATATGAAGAAGATTATGAAAAATTCATATCAAAAAAATTACAAGAGGAACCAGATATTATCTATCTAGACCCACCATATAAAACAGAATATGCTATTAATGCTATTAAAATGTTAAAAGAACGAAAAAAAATAAAAACCACAACAGTTATAATAATAGAAACAGATCAAGAAAAAGAACTTATGTCGAAAATAAAAGAAATAAAATCATTGGAGATATACAAAATAAAAAAATATGGAAGGGCTAGTTTGATATTTTTAAAAGAGAGCTTAAATTAGAAAGGGGTAAAACCATGGAGATTTTTACATTGTTAGATACACTAGAAGATCTATTAGAAAATGGAAGAGGATTACCATTTTCTGCTAAAGTTATAGTCGATAAAGAAGAAATGCTAGATTTAATTAAAGAAATTCGCATCAAACTTCCAGACGAATTAAAACAAGCAAAATGGGTAAAAGAAGAAAGAGAAAGAATTTTAGTAGAAGCACAAAAAGAAGCAGATGATATAGTAAAAGAAGCAGAAAATAGAATTATTGCAATGATAGATGAACATGAGATAACCAAAAAAGCATATGACCAAAAAGCAGAGATTATAGAAACTGCAAATGAAATGTCTCGTGAAATTACAAAAGGAACAAAAGATTATGCTGATAATTTACTAGGAGATACAGAATCTGTTTTAACTAATACATTAGCAAAATTAGAAGAAAATATGAGTCAAGCATTAAATTTAATGCAACTTTCTATGGAAGAAAACATCAAAACAATACAAAATAGTAGAAAAGAGTTGAAATAGAAAATGGCCAAAAAAAGAACATATAATAGAAATCAATCAGGAAGAAAAACAGCAAAAAGAACAACTAGAAAACAAGCATCTAAACTAGATATGGCAATTGTTATCTTGTTTATTTTAAGTATTCTTTCTGCTGTTTTAATCTATACGAAATCAGGGATTGTAGGTGTTAAACTAACAGAAGTATTAGGTGGACTAATGGGAATTATCCGCTATGTTATTCCTGTTGGTATTTTTGCATTAGCAATAAAAATTGCATGTGAAGATAGTTATGAATTGAGCTATAAATTAGTACAATATGTGATATTTTTAATTACAATTGCTACTTTAATGGCAACATTTCAAATTTCACAAGGTAATATAATCCCAACAAAAGAAATAACAGAAGTAGTAAAAGATGCATATAGCATCGGTACAACAGGTGTTGGGGGAGGAGCAATTGGTAGTGCAATTGCAGTTCCACTTGTTAATTTATTAGGAACATTTGGAACAATTATTTTAAGTATAGGAATAGCAATTTTACTTGCAGTATTTATGTTTGGAATTAGTACAAAAGAAATTGTACAAAAAATTGTAGAGCATTCTCAAGAACGCAAACAAGAACGTAAACAGGCACGCTATGAGGCAAGACAAATGCAAAGAGAAGAACAAGAACACAATAGACAATTAGCAAAACAAATCGAACAAGAAGCAACAGGAGAACAAATTAAGATTAACTTTGGTGGAAGAATTGTAGACGAAAATATTAATAATAATTTGAAAAAATATGACCATAGCCAAGATGAATTAGTTCCTTTAACTGGAGAAACCAAAAAAAGCGGAATATTTGGTGCAAAGCAAGAAATAATAAATACTGTAGAAGAAAATAAACAAGAAGAATCTATAGAAAATAATTTATTTAAACAAGAAGAAGAACAAAAAGAAGACAAAACAAAAGAAGTATTACAACTAGAACATGCAATAGTTGTAGAGGATGAACATTATGAATATCCACCAGTAGAATTATTAGCAAAACCAAAACAAAAAACACTAAAAGGTGGAGCTAAAGCATTAACAGACACAGCATCAAAATTACAAAAAACACTATATAGCTTCGGAGTTTCAGCAAAAGTAGAGCATGTTTCAGTAGGACCTGCAATTACACGATATGAACTAAAACCAGCAGAAGGAGTAAGAGTTAGCAAAATTGCTAATTTAGCAGATGACATTGCTTTAAATTTAGCAGCAGAGACAATACGTATAGAAGCACCAATACCAGGAAAACAAGCAGTTGGAATAGAAGTACCAAATAAAGAAAAACAAGCAGTTAATTTAAGAGAAGTTATTGAAAGTGATGAATTCCAAGATAGTGCATCTAAGTTAACAGTTGCATTAGGAAGAGATGTTGCTGGAAGTATACAATTAGCAGATATTGCAAAAATGCCACATGTACTAATTGCAGGATCAACAGGATCAGGTAAAAGTGTATGTATAAATACAATAATTACAAGTATCATATACAAGAGCAAACCAAGTGAAGTAAAACTTGTAATGGTAGACCCAAAAGTAGTGGAACTTTCAGTATATAATGGAATTCCACATTTACTAATTCCAGTAGTAACAGATCCTAAAAAAGCGGCAGGAGCATTAGCCTGGGCAGTGCAGGAAATGGATAATAGATATAATCTATTTGCTGAAAAAGGAGTAAGGGATTTAAAAGGATATAACAAAGCAATTGAAAAAGACGAAGGAGCAGGAAAACTACCACAAATTGTAATTATAGTAGACGAACTTGCTGATTTAATGATGGTAGCAGCAAAAGATGTAGAAGAATCAATTTGCCGTTTAGCACAAAAAGCAAGAGCAGCAGGGATGCATTTAGTAATTGCAACACAAAGACCTTCAGTAGATGTAATAACAGGATTAATCAAGGCAAATGTACCATCAAGAATTGCATTTGCAGTTTCTTCACAAGTGGATTCTAGAACAATCTTAGATAGTGTTGGAGCAGAAAAACTATTAGGAAAAGGAGATATGCTATTCTTCCCATCAGGAGCTCCAAAACCAGTAAGAGTACAAGGTGCATTTGTATCAGATGAGGAAGTAGAAAAGATTGTTGGTTTTGTGAAACAAAATGGAACGGCAACATATAGTGAAGCAATTTTAGAAAGTATTGAAAATTCTAATAAATCTGACAAAGAAGTTACTGAAGCAAATGGAGAAGATGATGGAGCAGATGACTTATTAATGGATGCAATTCAAACAGTTGTAGAGACAGGTCAAGCATCAACATCATTTATTCAAAGAAGATTTAAAGTAGGATATGCAAGAGCAGGAAGAATTATAGATCAAATGGAAGAAAGAGGAATAATATCAGGATATGAAAGGAACAAACCAAGAGAGGTCCTTGTCACTTTAGAAAAATTAGCTGAACTAAAAATGGGAAAAAGTGAAGCAGAAGTAAAACAAGAATAACAAAAGAAAGGAGTGTTAATTTGCAAACGAAAAAAGAAACTCTGATTAATAAAATTGTAAAAAAAGATTTTAACAATGAATTAGAAACTATTCTAGAACAAAAAGAGTTTGATGAAAATGTTAAAAGTACACTCCTTAGTATTTTATATAAAATAGAAGTAGCATATAAAGACATTGAAACTGTAAAGCAAGATATTTTTTCAAAAGAAGAATATATTAAAAACTTTATATGGATAGTACAAAATCAATGCAAATCAATAAAAATAGTTCGTATGAATTCAGAAGACTCACGAATACCAGAACATGGAACATTTTTTATTGATAAAAAAAATAAAGAACTAGAAAGTTATCCAATTGAACGAAAAATACTATATGCTATTTGGAAAATGGGAAAAAGAGAGCATATCATTAAAAGCAACTACTTTTTTATTGATACAGCTCTTTCTGACTTTTTAAATGTAGGAAATACTATAGACTTAGTAGAACCATTAAGAGATTTTAATGGCTATTCTTGGGCTACACAATTTTCAGAAATAGAAAGTATAGAACATTACTTAATTTATCAGAATTTACGTATGCTTGTAGGAAATAAATTTTTAAATAACTGGATAACAAACCAAGAACCAATTATCGACTATTATGACTTATTTAAAGAAAAGCTAAAAGAAAAATATGGACAAAAGTTAGCAGATAAAATTATAAACCTTTTAATAACAATTGCAATATTAGCAGAGCAAAAATTTAATCCAGAAAAAATGGATATGTATAGGAAAGACAAAGATAGAATTGAATTAGAATTAAATAATATGCAAGATAAACAAAAATACACAGAAACAATTACAAAGGAGAAATTACAATTAACAAAAAAAATTAGAGAGATTGATAAAATTATAAACAATAAAGAACTATTAAAAGATGAATATGTAAAAAGAAATGAGAATCTTTCATTAGATAATAAAATATTCAGTATGAGAGTATTATCAAATATAATGATAAGAGAAAGAGAAGAAATATATCAAAGAATACAAAACTTAAATGATAACTTAAATCCAAAAAATTTTGTAGAGCATAAAAAAGATTTAGAAGAACAATACCAATATCTAGAATTACTAGATACAGAAGATGTAAATAAAGAAATACGGAAACAATTTAATAAAATTCCAGAAAATATTTTTAGACTGTATTTTAATACAAATAGAAGAAATAAAAACAAAACAGGAAATGAAATCTTTAATATATCAAATAAGATATTATCTGCAATTGCCAATAAATCGCGAAAAACAAATATCTGAAAGAGTAACACAAAGATGGTTAAAACCTGTAATAGATAAATTATTAGATAAAGCAGAAGAATTAAAAGAAATTCAAACAATTAGTAAAAATACAGACATAAGATATAATATTTGGAAATACATTTTTGGGGTTAGAGCAATAGAATTAGAAGATTTATCAATAAAAATAACAAAAGATAAAGCACAATATGTATTGCAAATATTTGATGAAAACATTTTTGAAGAAAAGGTAATACTAAACAACATTAAAGAAAAAGAAGATTTAAAATTAAATAGAAAGATAAAGATTTTTGAATAACTAGGAGGAGAGATAATGAAAATTACTTTTTTAGGAGCTACAGAAACTGTCACAGGTTCAAACTTTTTAGTAGAAGCGGCTGGTAAAAAATTCTTAGTAGATTGCGGACTATGGCAAGGAAAAGCAGAATATGAAGACTTGAACTTTCAAGAATTTGAATTTAACCCAAAAGAAATTGATTTTATGCTATTAACACATGCACATATAGACCACTCAGGTAGAATACCAAAACTATATAATGAAGGATTTAGAAATAAAATATATGCACACAAAGCAACATGTGATTTATGTGCATTGATGTTACCTGATAGTGGACATATTCAAGAAATGGAAAGTGAATGGAAAAATAGGAAAAGGATGCGTAAAGGAGAAGAGCCAAGAGATCCTATTTATACAGCGGAAGATGCACTAAAATCATTAGAAATTTTTGAACCTGTCAAATATGATGAAATTGTTGATATAACTGAAAATATACATGTACGTTTTAATGATGCAGGACATATGTTAGGTTCAAGTATTATTGAACTATGGGTAGATGAAGATGGAAAGACAACAAAGACAGTTTTTACAGGAGATTTAGGAAATAATGATATTCCATTACTAAGCTCGCCAACTATGATAGATGATGCAGATTATTTAATAATGGAATCAACATATGGAAGTAGATTGCATATTCGTAATGACGAAAAAGCAGAATTATTCTTAAAAATTGTATCAGAAACATTAGACAAACAAGGTACAGTTGTAATCCCTTCATTTGCAGTTGGCAGAACACAAGAAATTTTATATGAAATAAATAAATTGAAAGACATAAGGAAAGACGAAGAATTTCAAAAACAATATCAAACATTAATGAAGGCACCAGTTTTTGTAGATAGCCCATTGGCAATATCTGCAACAGAAGTATTTAGAGAAAATATGGATTTATTTGATGAAGAAACTCAAGCTGAAATGCAAAAAGGAGATAATCCATTAGAATTTCCAGGATTAAAATTTACAATGACAACAGAAGAATCAAAAGCATTAAATGAAGACCCTAAACCTTGTATTATTATATCAGCAAGTGGTATGTGTGAAGTTGGTAGAATAAAACATCACCTAAAACATAATTTATGGAATCCAAATAGCACAATCTTATTTGTTGGATATCAGGCACCAGGGACACTAGGATATAATATTGTAAATGGGGCAAAAAGTGTAAAAATTTTTGGAGAAGAAATAGCAGTAAATGCTCGTATTGAATATATTGAAGGATATTCTGGTCATGCAGACCAAGAAGGACTAATGAATTTTATATATTCATTTATACAAAAACCAAAACATATCTTTTTAGTTCATGGAGAAGAAGAAGCTAAAAATGTATTAAAACAAAAAATAGAAGAAGAAACGAATCTTCCAATAACTATTCCTGAATTTGGCGAAACATTTGAACTAACAGAAGAAGTAAAAATGACAGGCAAAATAGAAAGAAGAAGGCCACAAATGAGCTTAAAACGTGAAGTAATTAGCAGACTAGAAAAACTAAAAGACGAAATCAAAGACATGGAAAACTATGTGCGTGAAGATATGGTAAACAAAGAAGTTAAAGATGAGGATGTATTTAGAATTAATGAAAAAATGAAGGATTTAGAAAAACAAATTTTAAATGTAATAGAGGGATAAAAATGGAAAGTAAATACTTAAATGAAGCAATTATTGGAAATAGAAATATGTTAGCAACATATACAGAAAAAGGAGAATTACAAAGACTATATTTTCCTTGTAAAGACCAAAAGCAATATATAAACTTTTTTCATACAGGAGTTAAAGTAAATAATTCTGATGTAATTTATTTACATGATGATGTAAATAATGTGTATAAACAATATTATGATACAGATACAAATATATTAAATACAGAAATCATAAACACATATTTCAACTTAAAAATGTTACAAACAGACTTCGTTCTAATGAAGGAAAATATATTAGCTAAAAAATACACTTTTATGAACGAAGCAAAAATTGACTTAGATATTCAGTTTTATATTCACTCAGCTCTTGTTACAGATAATAATAACATGATGAGCTGTAAAATGGTAGATGAAGGGATGTTACAATATGCACATGATTATACAATAGCAACATTTGCAAAAGGATATAAAACAATAAAACATCAAATCCATAATATAGGAGACACTATAAAAAGGGGAGAAATCTATGACAAAGACTATATTGGTATGTCACCAGAAGGAAGTATATGCTATGATATTGGAACTTTAAAACCAGGACAAAAGAAAGAAATATATATTCTTTGCACTGTTGGAGAAAACACAAATGTATCAAAAATGGAAGATGAAATTGACAGAATAAAGAGAATTGACTATGCAAAAGAATATAATAGTGTAAAAGCATATTGGAGAAAATATTTAAAAGACCATAATGGCTTAAATTTAAAAGAAGCAAAAAATCCATATGAAGAAAAAGCATTTGAAATATATAGAAGAAGTATTTTATTATTCCCATTATTAACTAACCAAGAAACAGGTGGAATAATAGCATCACCAGAAGTAGACGAAAACTTTACACAATGTGGTAGATATGCATATTGCTGGCCAAGAGATGCAGTATTTATCACAAAAGCAATGGACATTTTAAAAATGGAAAAAGAAACAGAAAAATTTTATAAAATTTTCTGTAAAAAAACACAAAGCAAAAATGGTATGTGGGAACAACGCTTTTATACAGATGGAAAATTAGCACCATGCTGGGGGTACCAAGTAGATGAAACAGCAAGTGTAGTATATGGTGTATATGAGCATTATTTAGTTACAAAAAATGAAAAATTTTTAAAAGAATTATTGCCTATGTGTGAAAGAGCAATAGATTTCTTAAAAAGATATGTGCAAGATTGGCTAGAAAAAGAACCAGAAGCAGAACATAAATATCATATAAGCTATGACTTATGGGAAATGTGCGAGGGAATTCATTTTTATTCTTTAGCAAGCATTTTTGCAGCATATGAAACTATATTACAAATATATCGTATTTTAGGAAAAAATGTATCAGACTTTGAACATAATCGTCTAAAAGAAGAAAAAATAGAGAAAAACAAAAGAGAAATAGAAAGACAATTAAATGTTATAAAACAATATATGAATAATAATTTATATGATAATGAAAAGAAATGCTATGTAAGAAATCCAGAAGATAAAAAAATGGATATTAGTTTACTTGGTGCAGTAACACCATTTAAAGTATTTAGACCAAAAGAAAAGAAAATACAAAATACAGTAGAAAGAATCAATATGTCATTACGAACATATACTGGAGGATATCAAAGATTTGAACAAGACCATTATAGAAATGGAAATCCATGGCCAATAGCTAATCTTTGGATGGCGTTATATTACTTAGAATCAGGAGAAAAGAGAAAAGCAAGAGAGGCATTTGAATTTGTAATAAAAACAGCAGGAAAACATTGCTTTTTAGGAGAACAAATAGATAATAATACAATGAAACCAGACTGGGTAATAGGACTTGGATGGTCACATGCAATGTTTGTTATTGTATTAGAAAAATTATTAGGAAAATGATAATAAAAAATTAAAAAGAATACTTGCAAAGTATTCTTTTTTGATATAAAATGGTATTGCCTAAAGAAATTTGGGTAAAATATACATAGCCAAAAAGGCGAGGATGAGGAGGAATTAAAATGTCAATAAAATTAGGAATCAATGGATTTGGAAGAATTGGAAATTTATCATTTCAAGCAGCTCTAGAAAGAGAAGGAGTTGAAGTAGTAGCAATAAACGATCCATTTATTACTGCAGACTATATGGCATATATGACAAAATTTGATACAGTACATGGAAAATTTGCAGGAGAAGTATATGAAAAGGATGGAAATCTAGTTGCAAATGGAAAAGAAATAAAAGTATATAATGAAATGGATCCACACAATATACCATGGGGTGAATTAGGAGTAGAATATGTATTAGAATGTTCAGGAGTATTTACTACTCTAGAAAAGGCTCAAGCACATATTGATGCAGGAGCAAAACAAGTTGTAATCAGTGCACCATCAAAAGATGCTCCAATGTTTGTTATGGGAGTAAATAATACAGAATATAAACCAGAAATGAACATTGTATCAAATGCATCATGCACAACAAACTGTTTAGCACCTTTAGCAAAGGTTATAAATGATAATTTTGGAATTAAAGAAGGACTAATGACAACAGTACACAGTACAACAGCAACACAAAAAACAGTAGATGGAGCATCAAAAAAAGATTGGAGAGGTGGAAGAGCAGCAGCAGCAAATATCATACCATCTTCAACAGGAGCAGCAAAAGCAGTAGGAAAAGTTATACCATCATTAAATGGAAAATTAACAGGTATGGCATTTAGAGTTCCAACAGTTGATGTATCAGTTGTAGATTTAACATGTAATTTGGAGAAACCAACAACATATGAAGAAATCTGTGCAGTAATGAAAAAAGCATCAGAAAATGAAATGAAAGGAATTATTGAATATACAGATGAAGCAGTTGTATCTTCAGACTTTATTCATGATAGTCATACATCAATATTTGATGCTACAGCAGGAATAATGTTAACAGACACATTTGTAAAATTAGTAGCATGGTATGATAATGAGTGGGGATATTCAAACAAATTAGTAGACCTAGCTTGCTACATTGCAAGTCAAAAATAAAATAATAGTGAATAGCAAAAGAGATGTGTAAAATCATCTCTTTTTTTATTAAAATAGTAAGTTAAAAAAAGAATTGATATGAAAAACGAAAATAAAAAAAGATAAGCCATAATTTTACCATAGAATTAAATTTGACATATAATATCCAAAATGATATATATTTTTTATAGGATAAAAATCGACAAAAAGAATATACTAAAAAATATAGGAGTGATTAGTTTGAAAGAAAAATTTATAAAAATAAAACCAAAATAAGAAAAAAGGGCATAGTTCCCCCTTACCCCCAAAAAT
>CANRML010000008.1 GCA_947631725.1 uncultured Clostridia bacterium | reverse complement strand
CAGATTCAAAATACTTATTTGATAATGAAGATGCTATTGTTGTGAACTTAAAGAAAAAGAAATCAGAAGATTAATAATTTAAAAATAAAGAAACTACTTCAAAATGTAGTTTCTTTTATATTTGTATCCCTATAAATTGCAATGTAATTCCAGATATTACTCCTATTGCATATAACAAGCCAATTATTAATAAATTTTGTTTCAAGTTCTTATTTGTTTTTAATAATACTGCTAGTCCTACTCCTGCTCCTGTTAATAATCCTGCAATTAGGCTTGCAGAAGATATAACATTTTCTATATACATATTTGTAATAATAACAGATGCTGCACAGTTTGGAATTAAACCTATTAAAGCTGAAATCATTGGTCCTAATATTGGTTTATTTAATAAGAATTTCTCTATTGTTTCTTCCCCTATAAAATGTACAAGTATATTAATAATAAATGTTACTATTAAAATAAATGCAAAAATATGGATTGTATGATTTAATGCTGATTTTAATATTCCTTCTTCAGCACAATGGCAATGTTCTTCTTCACAAAGATGTCCAATTTCATTTTTTTCTGATTTATTAGGTCTTAAATTGTATATAAAATCTATAAGTATTCCCGCTATCATCCCAATTATAAGTTTTATTGCTAGTATCTTTATAATAACTATTGGCTCTACCGCTTCTGATATTAAGATTGGTAGCATTTCGTCTGATGTTGATAAATATACACTAATTAAAGTTCCTAATGTAATAACACGTCCTGCATATAAATTTGTAGCAGATACTGAAAATCCACATTGTGGAAAAATCCCCAATATTCCACCTATTACTGGTCCCAATTTACCAGATTTTTGAATTGCTTTTTTAGATTTTTCTGCCATTTTATGTTCTATATATTCCATCAATAAATATGTAATAAACAAAAATGGCAGTAATCTTATACCATCTATTAATGTATCTTGTATTATTTCTAACATAATTTTTCTCCTTTATGTATGCGTATATCATATCACAAAGGAAAGAATTTTTCAATAATTTATCTATATGTTCCATAAAATCTGCCTGATCTACCATTAGAATTATTTGTTGGTTGAATATTAGCAGATACTGTAATAGTATTATTATCAGTTTGATTACAAGAGCATGTTCTTCCATTATTATTGTTGTTATTGATTACAGTAACATCATTTTGAGTATCTCTATCCCAATTTATTCTACAAATTAGCATTACAATATATGCTGTAAGCAATGATAATAATGTATATGCAATTGCTGCAATTACAGCTTCAAAAGTACCAATTACAACTGCAACAATTAAAAATACGGCAAATACAATACTTGCTACTATAAAAGGGCATTTAAAAAGCTTTTGTAGAATAATGGAAAAAATAATTACTGCTATTGGAAGAGCAAAAAATATTAACAATGTATTCATAGTTTTTCTCCTTTACCATTTTTATATATATTATGTTTTACTGTATTTAAATGTGAAAAAAGACTTGCAGTTATTTTTGCAAATCTTTTTTATCATATTCTACTTTTACTAAATAAAGTCCCTGTGGTGGTAAAGTTTTTCCAGCCCTTGTACGGTCTTTTGATTTTATAATATTAGGAATTTCCTCTGGTTTTATCTTACCTTTTCCCACTTCTACTAATGTTCCAGCAATAATACGTACCATATTATATAAAAATCCATTTCCAGTTAATTCAATAAAAATTCTATCTTCTTTTTTATATACTGTTGCCTCATAGATTGTTCTTACACTACTCTTACTGCTTGTTCCACTTGCTTTAAATGCTTTAAAATCATGTTCACCTATAAAATACTTAATTGCTTCTTGCATTTTTAAAATATCTAAGTTTTCTGGAATATTGGTTTCTAAATTACGATAAATTGCTGTACCATTTGTTGAATTATTTATTATATATCTATATGTTTTTCTTTTACAAGAAAGTCTGCTATGGAAGTTTTCCTTAACCTCTTCTGCTTGTAATATACGTATGCTTTTTTTTAAATTTGTATTTAAAGCAATTGGAATTTTTTCAATAGGAATTTGAGAATTAGTTTTAAAATTTGCTACTTGTCCAAGAGCATGTACTCCAGCATCTGTACGTCCTGATGCAAGTAATTCTACTTCTTCCCCTGTTATTTGATAAATTGCTTTTTCAATATTTCCCTGTATATTTAATTTATTGGGCTGTTTTTGCCAACCGATTGAATTCTTTTCCATCATATTCAATAACTAATTTTATATTTCGCATATAACCTCTATTTTTCTGTAGATTCTTTTTTTACTTCATTTTCTATTTTTTCATTATCTTGTTTTTCTTTTTTCAATTTATTTTTTAATTTTGCAAATTTATCTTTTGCAGGAGTATGATTTATTGCAAATCTTTTTGTAACGATATTACTAATTAAGATTTTCTTTAAAACATCTTCTCTAACATCCATAATCAATGTGCCGTCTTTTGCAACAGATATTTTTCCTGTTTCTTCTGATATTACAACTGTTATTGCATCTGATTCTTTTGAGATTCCTATAGCTGCTCTATGTCTTGTTCCAAGTCCTTTTGCAATATCTACATCATCTGCTAAAGGTAATACACAGGCTGCTGCAGCTATTTTGTTATTACTTATAATTACTGCTCCATCATGTAATGGAGTTTTAGGTTCAAAAATATTTACTAATAGCTGTGGTGAAACTTCTGCTTCAATTGGAACACCTGTTGAAATTATATCTTGTATATTTATATCTCTTTGTATTACAATAAGCGCACCTTTCTTTTCCTTTGATAGTTCTTGTGCTGCAATAACTATTTTATATATATCTTCTTTTGTTTTTGTTGCTATATCTTTATCAAGCCCAAAAAATTTAGTATATTTACTAGTTCCTAATTGTTCTAGTGCTCTTCTTAACTCTGGTTGGAAAATAACAATAATCGCTATGAGCCCAATATTCATAATAGCTGTTAAAATGGCATTTAGAATTCTTAAATTTAATAAACTGCTTATCCATGTTGTAACAAGTAGAAATAGAATTCCTTTTATTAATTGCCATGCTCTAGATCCCTTCACTACTTTAAAAAAGCAGTATAGTAAAAAGATAACAATTGCTAAGTCTATTATAAGTGTTATTAGTTCAAATGGGTTATTTTTTAAATTATAAAAATATTCCAAAACATTTTCTTTGTAAAAAGTTTCCCATCCAGTTGTTCTTGTAGGTGTAATAGAATCTACTGTTCCTATATTTCCCATATTTATTCTCCTTTGTATATTTTACCTTATATTAGTGCAAAAATTAGTGTTGCACAAGTACCAGCAAGCATTAATAAAACAAGAATTATTGCCATAATTTTGCCAAATACCATCCCTGCATTAAATTCTCTATGTTTTTTATTTTGTTTATCCTTTTTCATTTTGTATGCCTCCTTAAATTTTTATCCTTTTTAATTATATCACTGTTTTATTAAGTTTTCAATACTTTAATTTATATAACTACTAGTTCTTTTGGTATTCCTATTATTTTAATTTTGTTTTTTACTATTTTAATGCTTAAATAACTTTTTTATTGCATTTATAATTTTCTTTATAAAGTTTTCCTTGTATTCAACTATTGCTAATTTCTCAACTACATCTTCTTGTCTTTTCTCTTCGTTTTTAAATAAATTATCTGGATTATATTGTTCTTGCAATTTTTTTTGATATTTTATTTCATTTTCATTAAGTATTTTTCTAATTTTATTTTTCTCTTCTTCACTATCACACCAATAGTTCAAATGTAATAGAGCAATCATAGCAATAGTTTCTCTTTGTATATTTTGTTTTTCCATTTGAATACTCGGATCATATTTTGGCATATAGCTTTTTGATTTTTCATCTTTGTATAAATTTCTTAATTGCATAGGAATCCTATTTTTATATTTTTCGTCTATTATATTTAGAAAGGCATCTATTTCAGAAAAAATTCGTCTTGTTTTTTCATCTATCATTTGAGGATGCTCCTTTTTATCATAATTCTTCAATTTGTTGGTTTTCATTTTCTATTTCATGTTCATTGCTTTTTCTTATTACATCATAAGATTTTTCTACTTCAGTTATAGTAGTTCCAGTGTCCTGATATGTTTCAATTAATTTATTTATACCATATACTTGTTCATTTTGTTCTACACTATCATCGATAAATTTATCCATTTTCTTTATTAAATTACTTTTATTTTTCACCTGCATAAAATCTTCAATTGTCATCCCAATTGCTGATAATTTTGGTGTCAATTCTAATAAGTATTGCTCCCAGTCCTTCCCTGTTTTCTCTATGTATTCTCTATATTGAGGAGTTAATTCATTAGCTATATATTCTGTTAATATTGCATTTACTTTCACACAATTTTCATATGAAGTATCAGGTTCAATCATAAGAATATCTTTCCCTGTAATTTCTGCCTCTTGGTCTAATTCTCTTGTTTTTTGTATTTCTATTTCGTTTATTTTTGCCTTTATCCCTACATATTTTGATAAAATATCCTCTCCCTCTACTTCTTGTATTCCATTTTGAAGCATAAAATCCTTAATTATATCATTGTTATTTATTTGTTGCAATATATCTTCAGGTTTAATATTTTTGTCTCCAAAAAAGCATTTACAATCCAAGCCTATAGGTAATAACATTTCATTTAATTTTTGCTGATGGTCACTCCAATCTACCCCTTCTTCTTCTTTTTGGTTCTTGTACAAATTACCTCTTTCATGTAAATCCTGAATTAAATGTTTTACAACATATTTTAATACTTTTTCTGCTTCATTATCCCCATGTAGTTTCTCGCTTTGCATTTTCTCTTTTATTCTTTTTATTCTCTTTATATTTGTAATAACCATATCTTCTTCATATTGCTCAGTTATATCAGTCTTCAAAAATTTTTCTATAGATATGTTCTCTAATATTCTTTGATTTACTTGTTCCATACTGCCTTCAAAGTTTCTATTTTCAAATTGTAAATCTGATATTCCTAGTGAAGTCAGTTCCTCTCTTATTTGTTTTTGATATTTTAAAAAGTCAATCCCTTTTTTTATTGCTTGTTCTTTTGCATCTTCATAATCTAATCCACAAACTGGTCCTTTACATGAATAAATATTAGGAAGGCAATGTGTTTTTAATACTTCATCAATTGGTATTTCTGGTTCTTTATTTTTAAGTAATTTATATAATGCATTTGTCTTGTCTATATTTATTAACTCCATTTCAATGAATTTTTCCCATGAAAGAAAGTGTGGATTAGAAAATAAATTTACATCTATTCCCTTATTTACTAAGTCTTGTTCATATTCTTTTTGCCATATGAAGGAATATGATTCTGCTGAATCATAAATATATCCATGTTCACCCATTTCAAATGTTTGGTATCCAAACATTTCCATAAATTTTTTTGTATAATTTATTACATTTTCTCCTTCATATCCTATAACATTTACACCTGGATTTTCTTTTTTCATAATTTCTATTTCTTCTTGAGGACATAAAATCCAATCATTGTTATTTAATTTGGCTGAGCCTCTTACAAAAAAGTCTTCTACTCTTGTTGCACCGTAATTCATTTTTATTTTCGTCTAAACAATTATTTAGTGGTGACATGACAGCGTATCGTTTATTATCCCAATTTCCAAAAAAGTGACTAGTTACAGTACTATTTACTGTAAAATGAGTTGTATTTCTTCTGTTTCTATATTCAATTTCTCCAAACGGTGTCTCCTCTTTTACTTTTATTTCTTTTTCAGTTACTGTTCTTATTTTATCACCTTTTGGTTTATAATCTGTGACATGCATTAAAACATATTTGTCTATTCCTTTTCTATTACAAGCTATTTCATAAGTTAAATTTGATAATTCACCTGATTTTATTAATTCATTTATAGTAAGTTTTTTACCTGCTTTTTTATTTAATTCTTCGATTTTCTCTTTCATCTGTTGTGTGGGATCTGTCATATCGTCCTCCCTATTTTATTATTTCAAAAATTGTTTTCTTTTTCTCAACTTTTTCATCAATAATTTCTACATTGTTTAAATATTGTTTTTTTGCATTTTCTATTACTTCTGACTTATTTGTATAAATATATGCTAAAACTTCTCCTTTTTCTATGTAATCTGATACTTTTTTATTTAATATAATACCTGCTTGAAAATCTATACTATCTTCTTTTTTTACTCTGCCTGCACCCAGTTCACACGCTATTTTTCCAACTTCGAGTGCATTTATTTTAGAAATATATCCTGATTTCATGCTATAAATTGGTTCTACAAATTTTGCTACTGACATATTTTCAATATTATCGATAAAAGAAGCTTGTGCTCCTTGTTTTTCTACTAATTGCTTAAATTTCTCTAATGCTTTTCCATTTTTTATATTTTCAAGCATTTTATTTTGATTTTCTTCTAAATTATCTCCTTTGCCAGCTAATTTTATCATATAGCTTCCCAATGCTAATATTACTTGTTTTACATCTTCTGGCATTTCACCTTTTAAGAACTTAACTACTTCTATTACTTCTAGCAAATTACCAACATTATATCCTAATGGCTCGTCCATATCTGTTAAAATGCAAATAGTTTCTCTATTAGCTAATTTTCCAATATCAATCATTGTATTTGCTAATTTTCTTGCATCTTCTATATTATTCATAAAAGCACCTTTTCCAACAGTCACATCTAGCACTATTTTTTGTGCCCCACTTGCTATTTTTTTACTCATAATACTAGATGCAATAAGAGGTATACTTTCTACACATGAAATAGTATCTCTAAGAGCATATATCTTTTTATCTGCTGGTGCTAAATTTTTAGTTTGTGAAATTATGCTAATTCCTATTTCTTTAACATTTTGCATAAATTCTTCTTCTGAAATTTCTGTTCTATATCCTGGAATTGATTCTAGTTTGTCTATTGTTCCACCTGTAAATCCAAGCTCTCTACCAGACATTTTAGCAACTTTTACACCTAATGAACTAATAATTGGTAATAAAATTAGAGATACTTTATCTCCTACTCCTCCAGTAGAGTGTTTATCCACAATTATTCCTCCTAATGTAGATAAATCTAATATATCTCCTGAATTAGCCATCGCTAGAGTTAAATCTGTAGTTTCTTGGTCTGTCATACCATTTAAGAATATTGCCATAATTAGTGCTGCTGCTTGATAATCAGCAACTTCACCTGTTGTATATCCTTTGACAAAATATTCAATTTCTTCTTTTGTAAGTATTTTTTTATCTCTCTTTTTCTCAATAATATTTAAAATATTCATTTAATTTCTCCTTTGACATTTAATATTTTTTAATATATAATGTGTGCACTATAAATTCATAGGAGGATAAAATTATGATGCGGAAAATTTTTTTTGTTGCTGTAGCTATGTTTTTAGTCTTAGTTACCACAATATTATCCTTAACTAGTATCTTTGTTTTCTTGATACCAGATGAATATCATTAATTTTATCTTTACATATAGGCACTTAAAATTTAAGTGCCTATATTTTTGTCAAATTTTTAGTAAAACTTTTTCTATGAATTGGTGTTAGTCCATATTCACGTATGGCATCCATATGCATTTTAGTTCCATATCCTTTATGTTTTATAAAGCCATATTGTGGATATATCTCATCCCACTCACGCATAATTCTATCTCTCGTTACTTTAGCAATAATAGAAGCCGCTGCAATTGAATAACATTTTGCATCTCCTTTTATAATTGCCTCATATGGTATTCCTTTTGTATTTATATGTTCTAATGCATCAACTAAAATCAAGTCTGGTTTAGTTTCTAATTTTTCTACTACTTCTGTTACTCCTTGTTTAGTTGCATTTAAAATGTTTATATCATCAATAACATCTTGTCCAATTATTGCTACTGAATAACTAATAGCTTCTTCAATAATCAAATCATAAAGCTTTTCTCTTTTCTTTTCTGATACCTTTTTAGAATCATTTACTCCTTCTATAAAGGAGTCTTTTGGCATAATAACACCAGCAACTACAACTGGTCCTGCTAAAGGTCCTCTTCCTGCTTCATCTATTCCACATATATTATTGAAGCCCCTTATATGTAGTTCTTCTTCTATTTCTTTTAGTTTATTTAATCTTTCAATTTCCTTTTCCTTCATATAAATTCCTCTTTTTAGTCATTTACATTTATGTCTCTAATATCATCTAATGCATATTTTATTTGTTTACCTACTTTTACTCCATAAGTGTAGTATACTTTTGCCGTTATATTTTCTACATTATATAAAATAATATACCAGCCTTTTTCGTCATTAGATTCTACACCTCTGATGCTCATTTTCTCTAGGTCCTCTGTTGTTAATTTATATACATTTCCATCTAGTACATCTTGTTCACTAATTCCTATTTCTTGAACTCTAGTACCTAAGACTTCTAAATTTGTCAATAAAGTTCCCTTAAGCTCTTTTCTCGCTTCTGCCTTCATTTCATCAGTCGCTTCTTGAGGTTTTATTCCTAATTTATAGTTAGCATTTTCCACATATTCTTTTGCTTTTGCCTCTATTAATAGCATATTTGTTTTTGTATTTTGAAAAGTTGTATAAGTAATTGTGTCAATTCCATATTTCATACTTACTCCTACTATTATTGTTAATATTACAATTGTTATTACAAGTACAAGTAAAGTAATTCCTTTGTTATTCCTTCTTAAGTTTTGCATTATTTTTCCTTCCTCTCTTTTTTTATTTATTATATATGGAAACTTAATTTTTTTCAATAGAAATTGCTCCGAATTATTACATTTTTTTCACAAAATTTTCACATAAATATTGTATTGTAATTATAATTTAGATATGATAAAATAAATATCAAATAAAACTAGGAGGGATTTTCAATGGAAGAAAATGAAAGTCAAAACAAAAATGCTAACTTCAAAACAGTAGCAACTACTAATTCATATAATACTAAAAAAATTAATTCAGGTTTTGGGAAAAGTGTAATTTTTCCTTTTGTCAGTGGTGCATTGGGTTGTGCCGTTGTCGTAGGTACATGTTTTGGTGTTCCGTCAATACGTTCTAAAATTTTTACTACAACATCAAATATACAACAAAATACAAATACTGATAATACTGCAAAGTCTAATGGCTATGTATCACAAGTTGATTTAAATAATTATTCTGATACTTCAGTTTATGCAGCTAATAAAATCTTACCTTCAATAGTTGGTATTGAAATTGAATATACTGTAAATAATTCACTTTTAGAAATGTTTGGTAGATCTGCTACTTCTACTGCTACTGCTTCAGGCTCTGGAATAATTATTAGTGAAGATGGCTATATTTTAACTAATAATCATGTTGTAGCAAATTCTTCAGAAAACTCTAATTCTTATTATCAAGTATCAGAAGCAACAAAATTGACAGTTACTCTATTTAATGATGAAACAAAATATGATGCAAAAATTGTAGGAAAAGATGAACAAACAGATTTAGCCGTAATTAAAATTGAAAAAACTGGTTTATCAAAAGCTGAATTCGCTGATTCTGACTCTATAAAAGTTGGTGAATTTGCAATGGCTGTTGGTAACCCTATTGGTATGCAAAGTAGTGTAACTTGTGGAATTGTTAGTGCTGTTAATCGTGAAGTTACAGATTCTGATGGAAAGAAATATACACTAATTCAAACAGATGCTGCTATAAATTCTGGAAACAGTGGTGGCGCTTTAGTTAATCATGAAGGAAAAGTAATTGGAATAAATACTTTGAAAGTTTCAGGTACTGGTATTGAAGGTATGGGATTTGCTATTCCAATCAATTCTACAACTGATGTTACTTCACAACTTATTGAATTTAGCAAAGTAAGAAGACCATATATTGGTATTACTGGTATTGATTTAACTGAATCTCTTGCAAAAAATTATAATTTACCTCTTAGTGTTGGTGTATATATAAAATCTGTTGAAGATTTTTCAAGTGCTGAAAAAGCTGGATTAAAAAATGGTGATATAATTTTTGAAGCAGATGGAACAAAAATCACTAAAATGGATGATTTAAATAAAATAAAAAATTCTCACAAGATTGGTGATGAAATGAAGATAAAAGTAAATCGTGATGGTCAAGAAAAAGAATTTACAATTAAATTAGGAGAACAACCTTAATTTTGAAAATTATTCACTATAAGTTCACACAATGGACAAAAATCATTGATATTATATATCTAAATCAGAAAGAAAACTGATTTACTTAAAAAACTATCCCCTTTTATTTTCGACGAAAAAAGAAACTTCGATATTAATGAAGTTTCTTTTTTCTTATAAAATTATAAAATCCATTTCACTTGTTAAATCATAATTTCCATAGCAATATATAATATATAATTTACCTTTGTGTATAAAAAATTGTTCTGTATTTTCTATATTATAAATATCTGATTGGCTGTCTCTCACATAAATTGCATATCCAAGTTCTTGTAGGTTCTTTGAATTCTTTTCTTCTTTTACAATTTCTTCTTTAATTTTTTCTTGTACATCATTTTTTTCATAATTTAGTTTTGTTAGCATTTCTTCTAGATTTATCATTTTTTTATTCTCTAAATCATAATTATAAGTTTGTAAAACTGTTTTTTGTGCTTGATTTCCTTGTTTTATATTTGAACGAATAATTAAAGTTAAAATTTTATTTTCAATATGTGAAATATATTGTACAGAATATATCATCTGTTTTCCTGTTGTTGCTAATATATTACTTGTCTGTTCTTTATATGTTTCTGCTATTTCTTTATTTAATTTAAGTAGATTTTCGTCTTCACTATTTATTTCAGGAATATGAACATTTAAAGTATAATCACCTTCTACATTATTTGTATTTTCATAATTTGTAAATACTACTGATTTATTACTATCTTTTTTTGAAAAGCCTTCTTCTTCACCTTCAAATTGGTTTGAAAACATATTATCAAATTCTGTTTTTAGTTTTAACATTTCTTCCTGTGTTGCTATTTGAATTTGGTTTTTATGAAATATGCCTTCACCTAAAAATTGCATAGTTATTATAACTGTTAAAGCTACAACACATACAATAATTGCTAATGTATATATTATTATATCAGTTTTGCTAACTCTATATTGCTTCGGTAATATAACGTTCATCCTTATATCTTTTCCTCTCTTGTAATTCGATTAAATTTTTCTTTAAGTTTATAGGTTAATAATACCATTTCTTTCTTAAATAGTCAATAACCTATTGCCTTAAAATTCTTCATTTTTATTGACTATTTAACAAATTTGCGGTATTATATATATGTTATATTATAAGAAATGAGGAATAAAAATATGTTATGTTCAAAATGTCATAAAAATCCTGCTGTATTATTTTTTGAAAAAGACCCTCACTCTAAAGAGTTAGAAGGTTTATGCTTTAATTGTGCTAAAGAGCAAGGAATTGACCCTGTTGATACATTGGCTAGACAAAATGATATTTTGTCAAAAGGCACTGTTAATATAGATGAAATGAAAAATCAGTTTGAGACAATGTTTAAAGATTTTGCTGAAAATATCAATTTAGAAGATTTAGGAAAACTTGATGGAGCAATTACTTTTGGTACAGATGATTTAAATGATGATGGTATTGAAAATATAGATGGTCCCAAAATTGCTGGTGCTGCCATCCCTATAGGTAGTATCTTCTCAGAAATGTTTGGTAAAAATAGTTCTACATCTGTTGACCCTCAAGGAAATTCTAGAAAAAAAGTTAAAGTAGAAAAAAAGAAAAATCAAAAGCAAAGTAAAAAGAAAAAATACTTAGATACATTTGGCACAAATCTTACAAATAAAGCAAAAAATGGAGAATTGGATATTATAATTGGTCGTGATAAGGAAATTCAAAGAATTGTTCAAATTTTAAATAGACGTTCAAAAAATAATCCATGCTTAATTGGAGAACCTGGTGTAGGTAAAACAGCCATTGCACAAGGTTTAGCAATTAAAATTGCAAATCAAAATGTACCTGCAAAATTATTAAATAAAGAAGTTTATCTTTTAGATATGACTTCTGTTATTGCAGGAACACAGTTTAGAGGGCAATTTGAAGCACGTATGAAGGGAATTATTGATGAGTGTAAACAGTTTGGAAATATAATTTTAGTAATTGACGAAATTCATAATATAATTGGTGCAGGTGATGGAGAGCATTCTATGAATGCTGCAAATATTTTAAAACCAGCTTTATCTAATGGAGAAATTCAATTAATTGGTACAACTACTCTAAAAGAATATCGCAAATATATTGAAAAGGATTCTGCTTTAGAGCGTAGATTTCAACAAGTTATAGTAGAAGAACCAAATATTGAAGATTCTATTGGTATCTTGGAAGGTATTAAAAAATATTATGAAGAATATCACAAGGTAAAAATTTCTTCTGATGTAATTAAACAAGCTGTTATTATGTCTGAAAAATATATACATGACCGCTTCTTACCAGATAAAGCAATAGATATTTTGGATGAAGCTTGTTCTAGAATAAATTTAGAAAATAAAGAGTTATATAAACTAGAAATGTTAAAAAAAGAATTAGCCGATGTTCAGGCTGAAAAAGAAGAAGTAATAGCTGCTGATTCAACTGAAGATTATCAAAAGGCTGCTGATTTAAAAACAAGAGAGTGTCAATTGATTGAACAAATTGATACTATAAATTCAGGACTTCAACTAAAAAATTTAACTGTACAAGATATTGCAACAGTTATTGAAAATTGGACTAAAATTCCTGTTAAAAAAATAACAGAAGCTGAAACTCAGAAATTATTGAATTTAGAGACAAATCTTCATAAAAGAATTATTGGACAACAAGAAGCTGTAAGCAGTGTTGCTAGAACTATTCGTAGAAATCGTGCAGGATTGCAAAGTGCTAAAAGACCACCTTCTTTTATATTTGTTGGTCCTACAGGTGTTGGAAAAACAGAACTTGCCAAAAGTTTAGCATATGAAATGTTTGGAAAAGAAGATGCTATGATACGTATTGATATGTCTGAATATATGGAAAGTCACTCAACTTCAAAGTTAATTGGTGCACCTCCAGGATATGTTGGATATGATGATGCTGGTCAATTAACTGATAAAGTAAAAAGAAAACCATATTCTATAATTTTATTAGACGAAATTGAAAAAGCTCATCCAGATATTTTCAATATTTTACTACAAGTATTAGATGATGGTAAATTAACAGATAGTCAAGGAAATTCTGTTAGTTTTGCAAATACTATAATTATTATGACTTCAAATGCAGGTTCTAATTTAAACAATAATTCAATAGGTTTTGGAAAACAAACTGTTGATAAAAGTAAAATAGAAGATAATCTAAAAAATACTTTTAGACCTGAATTCTTGAACCGTGTTGACGAGATTGTAGTATTTGATTCACTTACAGAACATGAATTAATACAAATTGTTGATTTAATGTTAAAAGAAACTTCAAAAGCTTTGCAAGAAAAAGACATTTCAATGGTAGTTTCAGATAATGCAAAACATTTCATTTTAGAAAAAGGTACAAATATTAAATTTGGTGCAAGGCCTTTAAGAAGAGCTATACAAAGATATATAGAAGATGAAATTTCTGAAAAGATATTAAAAGGTGAAATTGTAAATGGTCAAACAATAAATATTGATTTTAAAAATAATGAATTAACTTTTAACACTGAAAATTAAGGAGTATAAAAAATGTTAAAACACATACCAAATATATTAACTATTTTTCGCTTTATCTTAATTCCTGTTATTCTATTTTGTATATTTACAGGTAATTATTTATATGCTTTTGCTTTCTTTTCACTATCAGGGCTTACAGATATTCTTGATGGAAGCATAGCAAGAAAGTATAATTTGATTTCCACTTTTGGAAAATTAATGGATCCACTAGCAGATAAGTTAACACAAATTTCTGTATTATCAACTTTAGTATTTAAAAACATTATACCTTTTTGGATTCTTGTTATTGTAATCTTAAAAGAGCTTATTATGATTGTAGGTGCTTCTTTCCTTTATGGAAAAGATGTTGTTGTATATAGTAAATGGTATGGAAAACTTGCGACTGTACTTTTTTACCTAGCTATTGTACTTTCTTTAATAAATACTGAATTTGGCTTTAGTGGTTTATGGATGTATTTGGATATGATTATTTATTGTATTGCAATAATCGTAACTATATTTGCACTTGTTATGTATGTAAAGTATTTATATAAAGATGGATTTATTGATAAAAGTGATTTAAAAAAGGAAAAACAAGAAGTTGTAATCAAAAAAAGGAAGTAAAAGCTTCCTTTTTTGTTATTCAAAATCTTCAATTGCTTGATTTAAGTTCTCTTTTCCGGTTAACTTTTAAACCTTCTTTCATTGTTATCTTATCTGTTTCTGTTAAATAATCTGTAGAGATTTCTGTCTTTTCATATTCTTCTTCTTTTCCATCTTTTATGACATATATTACAATTTTGCCATCAACATCTCTTAGAATATAATGTTCTCCACATCCCCCAGTTTCTTCTTTTTCTAAAATAACTTCATTAGCCGTAAATGTTGTAATTTTCCAATCATTATATAGTTCTTGTAATTCTTCTTCTGTTTTATTAACTAATTGCTGAGGTATATTCATATATTTTCTACTTGTATGCCCACATCCTGTATAATGAGTTTGAAATGTAAAACTGCAATTTGGTGATAATCTAATGTCTTCTTGTGTATTTACTTGTAAATTCATTGTATTTTGTTCATAGAGTTCCTTCCACTCTTCTGTACAATCATCTTCTATTTCTTCTGATATTTGTGCTATCTGATGTTCAGTAACATTGTTATTTTGTGTTTTAAAAACTTGAATTCCTACTAATATAGAAATCATTAAAACAATTATGCTTAGAATAGTAATAATGACTTTATTCATTTTTTACCTCCATATATCCCATTTTTTCTAGTATTTCCAAATTCAGGAGGTTTTATTCATATTAGTTGCTTTATCAAGCTTTTTGAATTATTCTTTAAATATATGATTTTAAAACTTGTGTTGCCCATTGTCTAAACTTCGTAGCTTTTTTTGAGTTTGTTCTATATCCAACCGCTATTATTAAGTCTAAATTATAATAATCAATGTTTCTGCTAACACTTCTATTACCTTCAATTTGAACTGTTGGGAATTTTCCAACAGTTCAATTTCTCTCTAATTCTTCTTCATATATATTTTTTATATGTTCACTTATCGTAGATTTGTCTTTTTCAAACAATTCTGCGATTTTGTTAAGTGGTAACCAAATTGTCTCGTCATATAAAAAAGCTTCTATTTCTATTTTATTATTTTCGTCTTCATAAATAATTAAATCTCCTTTAGATAATTCTTCCAAAAGCATCGCCTCCTATAAAACTTATGTTTGTATTATATCAAGAAACTAATACATTAATCAATATTTTTTATGAATTTTTCTATCTTTATCTTTTTACTTGCTTTACAAATTGTTTGAATAGTTAAAAAATTATATTAAGTCATCCTATTATTACTTTATTTGAGAGAAATTGTCTTAAATTAGAATTTTTTATTATATATTTATAATTAACATATATTAATATAATTTGCTACTGCTTGCTTTATAAATTCATTTATTGATATACTTTTTTCTTCTGATTTTATTTTTGCTTTATTATGAAGTTCTGGTCCTAATCTGACATTTAATGAACCTTTGCATTGCATTTCTGGTTTTTGTTTTAATTCCTCACAAGTTTTCAAATAATGGTCTATTGCATTTTTAAAATCATTTTTCAACTCTTCTACATTATTACCTTCGAAGCAAATTAGGTCATTTTTCATGCCTTCTACTTTTCCAAAGAAACATCCATCTTCATCACTATATTCTATTTTAGCCAAATATCCTTTATATGTCATTACATTTTTCATTTATATCACTCCCATTTTTCTTAGTTTATGTAATAAATTTTTTATTATATATGTTTTTACTATATTATTTGGATGTGGTTTATGCAATTCTATTTTTAAATGGTTATATTTATTTATGAAAATAACTCTTGACCCTGAAGTTTTTCCCTTATTATATTCATAAAATCCAAAACTTTTTAATATCTTTTTTAGTTCTTCATATGTTAAATCTTTTGGGTTTTGCTTTAACCTATCTATTAGTTTTTCTATTCTACCCATTATTATACAACATCCCTTTCTATTTTGCAACTATTTTTAGTTGCTTTGTTTTATGAATTTTTCTATCTTTATCTTTCCATTTTTATCTACTTCTATATCTATTTCTCCATTTTTATCAGTCCTATATATCTTCGTACCGTAAGTCTTGTATTCTTTCAAGAATTTCCTGGCTTGGATGTCCATATTTATTATTCTCACCAACCCCTATTAAAGCAATTTGTGGCTTTGCCATTTGCAAAAATTCACCTGTAGAAGATGTTTTTGAACCATGGTGTGCAACCTTTAAAATATTACATTTCAAAAAGTTAGTATCTTTATATTCTGAAATCATACTATCTTCTGCAATTTCTTCAATATCTCCTGTAAATAGCACTGTAACACCCATATAATTTAGTTTTGTAACTATTGCATTATTATTTAATACATTATCTTCAATCAATTCCTCTTTTGGCCATAAAACATCAATATATACTTGTTTATCTATCATAATTCTATCTCCCCTTTTTACCACTTTTACATTGATTTTTTTCTTCTTTGCAATTTCAATAAACTTTATGAAATTTTCCGAATTTTCACCTTGTTTTCCTATTACTGCTTGTCCTACTTTTAGTTTTTGCAAAATTTCTAATATTCCTCCTACATGATCTGAATCAAAATGACTAATAATTATATAATCAATTTTTGTATATCCTCTATCTAAAATATATGATAATATACTATTTTCTCCGCCATCTATTAAAATCGTTTTGCCTTGTGGAGTTTCTATAAAAGTACAGTCTCCTTGACCAACATCTACAAAATGAATATTCAATTTATTTGGATAGATCAATTTAAGTAAAATAATAAAAATCAATAAAGCTACAATTATTTTTTTGAATTTTATTGGGTTTCTATATTTAAAATAGAATTTATATGCTTGTATTGTCTGTCTAAAGCGCCTTTTAGTTTGATTATCTTTCTTTGAAAAATATAACTGATATATTACTACTAAAGTAATAATAAAAAGGAAATAAATTATAATATGCCATATTTTAGGTGTTGCTATATATATTGTTGAAAATGGCAATTTAGAAATTTGAGATATTAAAATTAAAATTTTTATAAATGTTTTTGGAATTAAAGCAAATATATTAGCTAATTGTGAATTAAAAATTGCTAGAATTACAAATAAAAAACTACTCAGCATAATAGGTCCTATTAAAATACCTATAATTAGGTTAGTTAAAATAAAATATGGGCTAAAAGTATTAAAGTGATATATACTAATTGGAAGTATAAGGAGTTGAGCTATTAAAATAATGAGAATTTGTTTGAATTTTTTATTTCTTATAATATTATAAAACAGCACAATTCCCAATGTTCCTCCAAATGATAATTGAAATCCAACATCTAAAATACAATATGGGTTGTTTATTAAAATTATTAAAGCTGATATGCCTATATTCGTTAAAGCATCATTTCTAGTATAAAATATTTTAGATAATAGCATAATTATTCCCATTATTACTGCTCTCATAATAGATGGAGAAAAACCTGTAATAAATGTATATAAAATTAATATAAATATTGTAAAAATATATGCTTTACGTCTTCCAAATAATTTCGTTGCTATAAAACTAGATATTGAAATTAAATATGCTATATGCATACCTGAAATAGCTAATATATGTGCAATACCTATATTTCTAAAATTTTCTATTATATCCTCTGGAATATAGCTTGTATCTCCTAATAATAAAGCTATTAAGATACTTGATATTTCCTCATTTTGAATTTTTTCTTTTATCTTATATTTTAAAACATTACTTATTTTATTTGCTTGTTTATTGCATAAATCCAATATATTTTGTTTTATTATTATTTTTTCTTTGTTAGTTACCTTAATTATTCCAACTATTTTTTGCGTTTTTAAATATTGATTGTAATCAAATCCACCATTGTTTCTTTGTCCTTTTGGAGTTTGAAATTTTCCTTGTATTATAAATGTTTCACCATATATAAGTTTTTTTTCAGCCTTTTTTATATAAATATTAAAATATTGATTTTGTTTTGTTTTTAGTTTATATAAAGTATAAAATTGTTCCTCTTTTGGGTTGCTTACAATAGTTCCAACAACTTCAATTGTTTCTTGGTTTTGTAATTGTGTTTGTGAATCTTTATATTTTTGCTCTTGATTTAATATAGTACAATTTGCAATAATAGATGCAATTACAAATACTACTATGCTTTGCTTATTTACATATAATTTTATATATCTTATATATCTTGAATAATTCCATATTATAGGTCTTTTTTTATAACTGATACATTTAAAAATTAGATATATAATAGCAATTAAAGCATAAAAAAGGACTATACTAAAATGTAAGTATAGTCCCTCTAATATACCTATTATATATCCAACTGCTATTATAACAATTGGTCTTTTCAATATTTTACTCCTTTTATATTACTCTTCTTCCTCCTGAAAATCCACTAGCTGCATTATTTAATGATGTAATACATACTGTCTTTCCTGGTTTTGGTGAATGTATAACATTTCCCCCACCAACATAAATAGCAACGTGTCCACTATATATTACTAAATCACCTAGTTGTAAATTTGCTCTACTAACAGCTGTTCCAACACTTGCTTGACCTCCTGATGTACGTGGTAATGAAATACCAAATTTACTATATACATATTGTGTAAATCCTGAGCAGTCAAAACCTGTTGATGGTGATGTTCCTCCATATTTATATTTAGTACCTATAAATTGTTTAGCAGTTGACACAATTTCTTGTCCTAATGATGAATTTGTATTTGATGTAGTTTCTTTATTACTTGTATTTGATGTTTCTTGTTGTGTTACTTTTGTTTCTTCTTTTTTAGTTGTTCTTGGTTCTTCCATACTTCTTGATGTTTCTTGTTTTCTACTTGATAAAAGTGAAGATAAAATATATCCTTCTTTTCCAGAAACAGTAACTTTACTCCATCCATCTACTTCTGATGTAACTTGTACTTGTGTATTTAATGATAAGCTTGTAACAACTTCTGAGTTTCTATCATTATTCTTTCTAACATTAACTGTTTCAGAATTTATATACATTATTTTAGATACTGGTTGTTCTTCTGGTTTTGTTTCTTGTTCTGCTATAACTTGTGTTTGTGCTTGTTCTGGTTCTTGAACTTTTTCTAGTTTTTCTAAGACAACCCATCCTTGTTTATCTCCATTTTCGATATAAGCCCATTTGTTCATTGTATTTAATACTTCTACTTCTGTATCTTTGCTAATGTTTTGAACATCTAATGAGTGAATTAATGGAATTACTTTCAATGTTGTGCCTTGTGTTAATTTACACTTTCCAAGCATATCTTCTGGTTTTACTTCTTCTTTATTATTTTCAACTGTTGCTGTGCTTTCTTCAACTTTATTTTCCACTGCTGTGTTTTCTACTACTGTATTTTCTTCTATTTTTTCTGTTTCAGCTTCTAAAGATAATAAGTCGTTTCTTAAATATCCTACAATATTTTTATACTTAACTTTGCTCCAGTCCCCTGATGTTTCTAAAATTTCTACACTTTCTCCTTGGTTTACTAAGTCTAATATTGTTGCATCTGTATCTGCACTTTCCCTAATATTTGCTGTTTCTACTGTAACTGTTGCAGTATTAGCCGCAAAGCTAGGATTTATAAAAAGTAAGCTAATAGATGTCATCATGATTGCCAAAATACTAAGTACCAGCACACTTTTTATATTTAATTTCATTTTCATTTCTACAACTCCTTGTTTCATTATATTATCAAATTAAACTGCAATATTTATTATACAATATTTTTATTATAACGTCAAATTTCTGAAAATTGGCATTAAATCCAGTTAAGTCTAGTTTTTGGTAAAATATTCCCTAAATCTCACTTTTTTACATATTTTTGTCTATAACTGGTAATATTTGTTTTTTCCTAGATACAACTCCTTCTAAGAACATCATATTGTCTTCTAAAGCCTTTTCAAAGCCTTTTTCTGCTACTTGTGCTTCCTTCCCTAGAGCTATTATTTGTGTATTACTATTTAAAATATCAGTAATTGCAAAAATAAATAATTGTAAGTCATTATTTTCAATTTCTTTTTCTATTACTTTTTCAATGTTTTCTTTTCTTTTTAATACATCTGGGATACTAACTGTATTTACTTGTGCAATAACAAATTTTTTACCTTCTTTTTCACTTCTTTTAGCATCCATATTGATAAGTTCTTCTTCTGTAAAATCATCTAGATTTGTTCCTGCTTTTAGCATTTCAATTCCATATGTATTAACATCAATCTCTGCTATTTTAGCTAGTTCTTCTAAAGCTTTTTTATCATCATCTGTCGTTGTTGGTGATTTTAATAATAAAGTATCTGAAATAATTGCAGATAGCATCAATATTGCTTCTTTTTTATCTATAGTCATATTTTCTTCTTTAAATTTTTTATATAAAATTGTTGATGTGCATCCTACTGGTTCTGCACGATAATATAAAGGTGTTTTAGTTTGAAAATTAGCAATTCTATGATGATCTACAACAGTTTCAATTACTGCGTTTTCAATTCCTTCTACACTTTGGTCAAATTCATTGTGGTCGACTAAAACTACTCTTTGTTCTTCTTCAACTTTTTGTAGTAATTCAGGTGCTTCTAATCCTAAATAATCTAATACAAATTGTGTTTCTTTATTTACGTTCCCTAGTCTTTTTGCCTCTACATCTAAGCCTAAATTTTTATCAAATTTTTCCATTACCATACTAGAACAGATTGAATCTGTGTCTGGATTTTTATGTCCAAATACATATATTTTTTCACTCATATTTCTCCACTCCTATATTTTATTTGCTCGTCGTATTATATCCTTCTTTTTCAATTTTGTCAACTATTGATTCTAGTTCTTCTTTTGTAAATTGATATTTTTTATTACAAAAATGACAAACCAGTTCTGCTTTTCCGTCTTCTTCTATTATTCTTTTTAATTCTTCCTTTCCTATACCAATAAGTGCATCTTCCATATGGCTTTTTGAACAGTCACAGTTATATATAGGCTGTATAGTTTCATCTATAATTTTGACATTGTTATCTCCAGTTACCTTTTTTCCTATTTCTTCTAATGTTAAATTATTATCTAACATTTTTGAAATAGCTCCTGCTTTAAAAATATGTTGTTCTAACATAGAAATATCTTCTTGAGTGGCATCTGGCATTGGTGTAATTATATATCCCCCTGCTGATTTAACACCATCTTTATTTACAAGTACTCCTAATGCAACTGCTGTATTTTTTTGCTCTGACTTTGCAAAATATTCTGCAAAGTCCTCTGCAATTTCTCCTGATACAATAGGTGAAATCCCTATATATGGTTCTTTTAATCCCATATCTTTTACAACATTTATATATCCTTCTGTCCCAATTGCTTTTGCAACATCTAATTTTCCATTTTCATTTAGTGGTAGATCTACTTGAGGATTTGCTACATATCCTTTTACTTTTGGATAATTATTAGCTGTTACTACAATCATACCCATTGGTCCATTTCCTTTTATCTGTATAGTTAATTTGCTTTTTTCTCCCTTCATATCTATTCCCATAAGTGTTGCAATAGTGAGAATTCTGCCAAATGCGGCTGTTGTAACTGGGCTTAAGTCATGAATATTTCTAGCTTTTTCTACTAAGTTCGTTGTTTTTGCACATATTACAGATACTCGTCCTTCATATGCTAGCATTTTAATAATTTTATCAGGCATTTTTATCTTTCCTTCCTTTTTAAGTTAAAAAAGCGTCCTTTTATTAGGACACTCCTACAATTAGTCTTGTTTTTGAAACATATCTTTTGATACACCACAAACAGGGCATACCCAATTTTCTGGTATATCTTCAAATGCTGTTCCTGGAGCTATTCCACTATCTGGATCTCCTTTTTCTGGGTCATATACATATCCACAAGCCATACATACGTACATATTATAACACCTCTTTCTTAATTTTCTGGATGCAATTGAAACATATCTTTACTTTCTCCACAAACAGGACATACCCAATCTTCTGGTAATTTGTCAAATTCTGTCCCAGGTTCAATTCCGGCTTTTTCATTTCCTATTTTTGGATTATATATATATCTACATTGCAAACATTCATAGCTTTCTTTTCCTGTTTTTTCAGGAGCAAAATTTTTATATCCTGCAATAACTGCAAGTATTACTATAAACAAAAATGAGCATGCTTTCCATATACCACTATCTGTTAAAATTACTGCAAATATTCCTAATATAGCACTAATTCCGTATAGCATAACAACTGCTTGTTTTTGACTATATCCTTTTGCTAATAATTTATGATGTATATGGCCTTTATCAGCTTTAAATACTGCTTTAATTGATTTTCCTTTTATCAGCCTTCTTATAATTGCTACAATAGTATCAAAAATTGGTAACCCCAATACAATTAAAGGTAATACAATAACTGCTGCAGTATATGTCTTTGCTGAACCTAAAATTGATATTACTGCTAATGAAAATCCTAAAAAGTTAGTACCTGTATCTCCAATAAATGTTTTTGCAGGTGAAAAATTATATGGTAAAAATCCTACTAATGCTCCTGCTAATGCAGTAATAAGTACAATTGATAGCATAGAAGAGCCATTTAATACAAATATAATTAACAATGAAACAGCAGATATTACAGATATTCCTGATGATAAGCCATCTAATCCGTCTATTAAATTTATTGCATTTGTTACTATAATTACCCATGCCATTGTTAAAATTATAGATGTTATTTCATGAATTTCTGGAAAATTTAAAAATGGTAATGTTATTCCATCTATTCTAATTCCAGCTGCAATAATAACAATAGTTGCAATAATTTGTCCTAATAATTTTGTTAAAGGTTTGATTGTTTTTATATCATCTACTACACAAAAAACTGATAGTATTCCTACTCCTATTGCAAAGCCTAATAACTTTTTCCCATATTCTTCTATACCCATTAAATTAATAGTGTTTTCCATTGTCATTACAACTAATAAGTAAATTGTTGAAACAAAAAAACCTAAAATAACAGCTGGTCCACCGAATTTTGGTATTGACCTTTTATGTGTTCTTCTTTCATCTTTTGGTATGTCTACTGCACCTATCTTTTTTGCTACTTTTATTGTATATGGTGTTGCAACAAATGCAACCACAAATGCAAGTATAAAAGCAATTGCAATATCTCCCCACATGAAAATTCCCCCATACCTATTTCATATTTTCTTTTTCTATTTCTTCTATCATTTTTAGTCTTTCTTCATATCTTCCACCTTTGAATTCTGCTGCTATCCAATTTCTAATAACACAAATAGCATCACTTGTTGTTACATAGTCTGAGCCAATTGCTAATACATTTATATCATCATCTGATTTTCCTAACTTTGCTGCTATTTCATTATATGCAGTAGCTGCTCTTACCCCTTTAAATTTGTTAGCAACAACAACCATCCCACATCCAGAACGACAAACTAGTATTCCTTTGCTTGCTTCTCCTTTAGATACAGCTTCTGCTACTTTCTTTCCATATATTGGATAGTCTGTTCTTTCTTCATCATATGTGCCATAGTCTTTATATTCAATTGCCTTTTCATCTAAATATTTTTTGATTTCCTCTTTTAATTTGTATCCTCCATGATCACTTCCGATTGCTATCATGTTTATCACTCCTTCTTTTTTATCATCATTAATATATCACAATTCACTTAGATTGACAATATAAAATTAAAATTTCAATGAATTTTCTGTAAATACTTGCCAAATTCCTAAGTTTGACAGTTGAAGAAAAATTAAAGCTCGTATCACATTGATATATGTGACATACGAGCTTTTTTGGTAAA
>CANRML010000007.1 GCA_947631725.1 uncultured Clostridia bacterium | reverse complement strand
TTAAACCTAATTTATCTGTAAAAGCAGGAATTTTATATCCTGCTTTTAGGCTTTTTAAGTGGCAAACTCGGGTTATAGCACAAGCATTTATGAAATTCAATAAAACAGGAATAAAATTTTACATAATGTTTGCCTTTATAAATATTGAATTTACCTAATTTTTATGTTATAATAGAAAGGTAAATTTATTATCTTGCAAATTGCAAGTTTATATATATAGTATCTCTTTAAAATAATTATTTTGGAGGAAGAAAAAATGAGAAGAAAAGTTATGCAATATTTTTATTCACATCCGGTTAAATGCTTTCTTTTGCTTTTACTTATTTCTTTTGCTATAGCATTAACTCTTTCTTTTTTTCCAGAAATTGTTGCAGAAGCATTTATTATTTCTTTAGGAATATTAATGCTCGCTATACTTCTTTTCTTCGTTTATGAAGAAAAAAAGGAACAATTAGAATTTCGAAGGGTGCATGTTGAAGGAGGCTTTAAAACAAAGTGGAAAAAATATATTGATTTGGTTAATGAAACTATTGATGAAGAAAAGTATGAACATGATGGATTAGATACATTTTGGATTCAAAGATTTGACCAAATTATATATGATATATCCACTAATCAGCATTTATTAAGGCGGAAATTAAATGATTTTGATATTGCTGCTTGCCTGATTTTTTCATTAGCATGGGATAATCAGGAAGACAAAAATATTCTTTTTGCATTTGATTGTGCTAAAAAAGTAGTTATTGCTCCTAAAGAATATTTACGTGATTTTGGATATGGTTACAAATTAGATTTAGAAGTACTAAATACTTCTCAGTCTGTTAATATCCATATACCAGATGAAAATATCACAGCTACCGCTCTTATATCTATTCTTCGTGCATATCTTATGCAAAAGACAGACATTGGAATATTGCAACTTTCTGACTTTTTACACATTTTATATTTAAAGTGTAAATAACATAAAAACACTAGCCAATACAAATTGGTTAGTGTTTTTATGTATTATTTATCAGTTTTTATAGAGCCTACATTTATAATTTCTTTATTTTCTCCAGTAGTATAATCTTGGCTTAGTCTATATACTTGTATTTCATAATATTCTCCTCCAGATTCTGCAACCAAAACAACTTTGCCGTAATCTAAAATATCGATAACACTTGTATTAGCTATTGCTGCAGACATTTCAATTTCTTTTGAAATATTTTCGCCATTTACATTTGCATTTATAATAGCTATTCCCTCATCTTTAGTTTCAACTGTATAACTAGCTTCTTTTACCATATCTGCCCCACAATTTATATCACCTAATAGTTTTATTTCATTATTTATTAGTTGATATATATGTACTCCTATATATTCGCCACCTGAATCAGAAATTAAAGCAACTGTCCCAATATTTGGAATATCTATTGTTCCAGTTTTATCTATCATGGCATCCATTTCAAATTCTTTTGATATTATCTTTCCATTTTTCGTAGCTTCTATTACAGCTTTTGCTTCACCTTTTACAGTAATTTCATATTTTACATCATTTTTGTTTGCATTATTTACTGATACTGTATTTGTTGATATTGTTGAGCTTGAATTAGTTTCTGATATACTATTTTGTATTGTTTCATTTAAGTCATTTATTTGTGTTTCTTGCTTTACTAATTTTTCTTTTTCTTCTTTTTTATCATTGTAAGTTTTATATAGAAATGCTACAATTATTGCAATTACAAGTACTGCTAATATTAGAAAAAAAGTTACTATATTTATTTTTATATCTTTCTTTTTTTCCATCTTATTTCTCCTTTGTATTAGTTTAAACTTTAAAAACCATCATAATAATTGCACTAATTATTACAATAATAAACCCTAATATTTTAAGACCACTTGAGCCTTCATTTTGGTCACCAAATCCAAAGAATTTTTTTGTTAAATTTCTAGCATCAAATATCATTATTACTCCACATAGTATAATTATTAGACAAACTAATTTTATAATAATTTGTAACATCTAAATCAACATCCTTTTCTCTTTATTCTTTCCATTGCTTCTATTGTATTTTCCTTTGTTCCAAATGCTGTTAATCTGAAATATCCTTCTCCATGTGGTCCAAACCCACTTCCTGGTGTTCCTACAACATTTATATCTTGTAATAATGTATCAAAGAATTCCCATGAGGTCTTTCCTTCTGGTACTTTTAGCCATACATATGGGGCATTTACACCACCATAATATGTAATTCCTACCTTTTCTAGTCCCTCTCTAATAATTTTAGCATTTTCCATATAATAGTCAATATTTTCTTTTATTTGTTTTTGTCCTTCTTCTGAATATACTGCTTCTGCAGCTCTTTGTACAACATATGAAACTCCATTGAATTTTGTACAAGTACGCCTATTCCATAATTTGTTATATTCTACCTCTTTTCCATCTTTAGTATATCCTTTAACTTCTTTTGGTATAACAACATATCCACATCTTAATCCTGTAAATCCAGCTGTTTTTGAAAAACTTCTAAATTCAATTGCAACTTCTTTTGCACCATCTATTTCATAGATGCTATGTGGTATATCATTTTGTGTAATAAATGCTTCATATGCAGAATCATATAGAATAATAGATTTATTTTCTTTTGCATAATCTACCCATTTTTTTAGTTCCTGCTTATCTAAAACTGTTCCTGTTGGATTGTTTGGAAAGCATAAATAAATCATATCTACTTTTTGTTTTGGTAATTCTGGTTTAAAATCATTTTCTGCTGTAACCGGCAAATATACAATATTTTCATAAGTTTCTTTTTCTTTATTAAATTTTCCGCTTCTTCCTGACATAACATTTGTATCTAAATATACTGGATAAACTGGATCTGTTATTGCAACAGTATTCTCTTTTGCAAAAATATCAACTATATTTCCTGTATCACATTTTGCTCCATCTGATACAAAAATTTCGTCTTGCTCTATATCAATCCCTCTTGCTTTATAGTCATTTTTAACTATTGCATTTCTTAGAAAATCATATCCTTGTTCTGGCCCATATCCTTTAAATCCTGTTTTTGTTCCCATTTCATCTACTGCTTTGTGTAGAGCTTCTATACATGCTTTAGGTATTGGCCTTGTTACATCACCTATTCCTAATTTAATTACTTTTTTATCTGGATTTTCTTCAGTATATTTTGCTACCTTTTTTGCAATTGTTGAAAATAGGTAACTATCCTGCAATTCTAAAAAATTCTCATTTATATAACTCATTTTAATTTTCCTTTCCATATTTATTATACTATAGTTATTGGAGATTTTTTATACCAATTCTCCTTCAAATACAGTAGTTGCAGGTCCTGTCATATATACATGATTATCTTCTTTATTCCACTCTATATACAAATTTCCACCTAATAACTCTATTGTTGCTTTTCTATCTGTATATCCATTTATATTACAAGCAACTAGTGTTGCACAGGCTCCTGTTCCACAAGCCAAAGTCTCTCCTGCTCCTCTTTCCCATACTCTCATTTTTATATTGTTTTTATCTACAATTTCTGCAAATTCTACATTTATACGCTTTGGAAATAGTTTATCTACTTCTAAAACTTTTCCATATTTTTCAACATCAAATTTTTTTACATCTTCTACAATAGCAATTGCATGTGGATTTCCCATTGATACACAAGTCATATTAAAATCTTTCCCCTGTGCCATTACCTTTAAATTTTTAACTGGATTTTCTAGAGTGTTTACAGGTATCTTTTGTGGCTCAAATATTGGTTCTCCCATATCCACCCTTGCTGTATCTACTTTTCCATCTTTCACACTTAGTTTCAAATATTTGATACCTGCTAATGTTTCAATAGCAACTTCTGTTTTGTTTGTTAATCCTTTATCATATACAAACTTTCCTACACATCTTATGCCATTTCCACACATTTCTGCTTCACTTCCATCACTATTAAACATTTTCATTTTGAAATCAGCAATATCACTTTTACAAATTAAAATTAATCCATCTGATCCTATTCCAAAGTTTCTATTGCTTACAAAACGAGCTAGAGAAGATGGTTCATTGATATCCTGATGGATGGCATCAATATATACATAATCATTCCCTAGCCCATGCATTTTTGTAAATTTAATCATTTTTGTCACCTCTTAAGGTAATTATATTTATAATAAAGCATAGTTATGTTTTATTGTTTTTAGTCTATCATATAAATTCCTTAGGGTCAAGTATTATAATGTGCCTGTTCCTAGTTTTTCTAATTTTTGATTTACAACTCTTTGTAATAATTGATTTTCTGGTAATTTCAGTTCTGCATCATTTGCCATAATTTCTTGTGCTACGACTTGTACTTTCTTTAAAATTGCCATATCTTCAAATAGATTTGCAATTTTAAATTCTGGCAATCCATGTTGCATTGTTCCAAAAAAGTCGCCACTTCCACGCAATTCTAAATCTTTTTCTGATATTACAAATCCATCATTAGTTTCGCACATAACTTTCATCCTTTTTCTAATAGTTTCACTATTTCCCTCATATTTTAAAATACAATATGATTGATATTCTCCTCTTCCAACTCTGCCACGTAATTGATGTAATCCGAGCTAATCCAAATCTTTGTGCATCTTCAATTACCATTATATTACTATTAGGTACATCAACCCCTACTTCAATTACAGTTGTTGAAATTAAAATATCAATTTCATGATTTTTAAATTTTAGCATAATTTCATCTTTTTCTTTTTGTTTCATTTTTCCATGTAAATATGAAATGCGATATTCTGGAAAGATTTCTTTTTGATATTTTTCTGCCAATTCTATAACTGATTTTAAATTGTTGTCTTCTCCTTCTTCAACTAATGGACAAACAATATATGCTTGTCTTCCTTCTTGAATCTGTTTTTTTATAAAGTTATCTACTCTTTCTTGCATATGTTTTGATACTGCAAATGTTTGTATTTTTTTCCTATTTGGTGGTAATTCATCTATAATGGAAATGTCCAAATCTCCATATAAAATTAAAGCTAATGTTCTTGGAATTGGAGTTGCAGACATAACTAAAGTATCTGGATTTTGTCCTTTTTTTGTTATTTTATTTCTCTGTCTAACGCCAAATCTGTGTTGTTCATCTGTTACAACTAAACCTAAGTTTTTAAATTCAACATTATCTTCTAAAACTGCATGTGTTCCAATTAAAATATCAATTTCTCCATTTTTTAATCTTTGTAAAATATCTTCTTTTTTCTTTTTAGTTATTCCAGAAATTAGTAATTCACATTTTATTTCTAATTTTGAAAATATTTTTTCAAAATTTTCTAAATGCTGGGTTGCTAAAATAGCAGTAGGTGCCATAATTACTGTTTGATATCCACTTTTTACTGCTTTATATGCAGCACACATAGCAATTGCTGTTTTTCCTGAACCTACATCTCCTTGTAATAATCTATTCATCATTTTAGAAGATTCCATATCTTTTTCAATCTCATCTAAAACTCTTGATTGTGCATTTGTTAATGTAAATGGAAATTGTTCTATCATTTCTGAAATTTTGTGTTTTTTGGAAAATGCAATTCCTTTTATTTTTTCTTTATCATAATATTTTAATTTTAACAATGCTAGTTGCGTCATAAGTAGCTCTTCAAATACTAATCTTGTTCTTGCTTTTTGAAAATCTTCTAATTCTTTTGGAAAATGAATATTTTTAGTTGCTTGATTTATTGATAATAGTGAATATTTTTTTAATAAATACTCTGGCAAAGTTTCTGAAATATTTCCATATACCTCATTTATAGCATTTTCCATGATTTTTCTTATGACATTTTGAGAAAGATTATATGTTAATGGATATATGGGTACAATTCTTCCCGTGTTTTGAGTAGTCCCATATTCATCAAATACTGGAGACATTATTTGTATTTTTCTATATTTTCTATCTATTTTTCCATACATACGGTATTTTTGTCCAATTGAAAATTTGGATTTTAAGTATGTTTGATTAAACCATACTGCTTCAGCATTAGCTGTTTCATCACCTATCATTAGTTTTTGCATCGTTTTTCTTCCAAATCGAGTTTCAACAATTTTACTCGTTGCTACAACTTCTATTAAAGCTTCTTCACCATCAACACATTCAAATAGTGTCTTTGGTTTGCTTCTATCTTCATAATTTCTTGGATAATATGTAATTAAGTCTTGTAATGTGAAAATTCCTAGTTTATTTAAAAGTTCTGCTCTGTTTGGTCCAACACCTTTAATATATTTGACATCTTTTTTTAAATCAACCATTATTTACCCCTCTATATGATTTTTGTTACTTCAAAATTTAATGAATCTGCACTAACTAATTTTAAATTTATTCCTTCTATTTCTCCTTGTATTGCTTCTTTTATAGATGTGCTATGTAAATGTCCATAAATACACATTTTTATATCATATTTTTTCATAAGCTTTATAAATGGTGATTCTCTATTATTTTGTAAATTAAAGCTTGTAATTGGTGGATAATGCATACATACAATAATTGGCTTGTCACTACCATATTTCTCAATACCATCTTTTATTGATAATTCTAGTCTGATCACTTCTCTATTAACAATTTTTTTATCTTCTTCCTCTAAAGATTGTGTCCATCCTCTTGTTCCTGCTATAATATATCCATCACAAAAATAACTATTATTATGCAAAAAATCTATTGATGTAAATTTATTTTCTTTTATAAATTTACGCATTTTGTTGATAGTTGACCACCAATAGTCATGATTTCCTTTTAATAATAACTTCTTTCCAGGTAATTGTTGTAAATAGACAAAATCAGCAATGCAATTTTCTAAATACATTGACCATGAAAAATCACCTGGTAACAACACAGTATCCTTTTCAGTGACTTGTTTTATCCAACTTTCTTTGATTTTTTCTTCATAACCTTCCCAATTATCACCAAATATACTCATTGGCTTATTTTCTTGAAAAGATAAGTGTAAATCACCTATTGCAAATATTGCCATATTTACTCCTTTCCTATAGCTTTATAACTGAAGATTAGGAATTGCATTTAAACTTAAATCATCTATTCTTCCAGCCATATAGTTATAATAACCTGCAGAGCCTATCATTGCAGCATTATCTGTACATAATTTTAGGTCTGGCATATATACTTTTACTTCTTGTAGATTTAAAAATGCTTTTCTAATATATGAGTTTGCTGATACTCCTCCTGCTAAAGCTATTGTATTTATTCCTGTTAGTTTAATCGCTTTTCCGTATATTTTCAATTAAAACTTCTGTTACTGTTTTTTGAAAGCTAGCACATAAATCTGCTTTGTTAATATCTGGATTTTTATGATGTAAATTTATTACTGCTGTTTTTATTCCACTAAAGCTAAAGTCTAGATTTTCAAAATGTGTTTTTGAAAATTTAATATTTGGATTTCCTTCTTGTGCTAATTTATCAACTTTTGGTCCTCCTGGATATCCTAATCCAACTACTCTTGCAATTTTGTCAAATGCTTCTCCAATTGCATCATCTCGTGTTTTTCCTAAGACTTCAAATTCACAATAGTCTTTTACATAAACTATTTGTGTGTTTCCTCCTGACATCATCATACATAGAAATGGTGGTTTTAACTCTTTATATGTAAGATAATTTGCTGCAATATGTCCTTGGATATGATTTACTCCTACTAATGGTTTTTGAATAGCAAAGCTAAGAGCTTTTGCATAGGAAAGTCCAACTAATACCGCTCCGACAAGTCCTGGACCATATGTTGGAGAAATTACATCAATATCATTAAATGTTAAATCTGCTTCTTTTAGTGCTCTTTTGGTTACACGAGAAATTGCCTCTATATGATTTCGAGAGGCAATTTCAGGCACAACTCCTCCATATTTTTCATGGATTGGGATTTGTGTGTCTATTATATTAGATAAGATTTCTCTTCCATTTTTTATTACAGCTACTGCAGTTTCATCACAGCTTGATTCGATTCCAAGTGTTATTATATCCTTCATTATTTTTTTCCTTTTCTATATTCCAAAAATCATCTGAGCTAAACTTAAAATTCCATTACTAACAAAATTTATTGCAGGTGTTATAATTGTTCCAGCTATTCCTGTTAACCAGATTAATACAAATACAATATAAAAAATTTGCTCATTATTTATAAACCATTCTTTTGCATTGTATGGTAAAAATGGTATTAGTACTTTTGATCCATCTAATGGTGGTAATGGAATTAAATTAAAAACTCCTAACCCTATATTTATTGATATTGTAGCAGATATAATTAGTATAATTGCTTTTCCAATTGTAGATGTTAAAAATGCTAAATCTGCAAATTTATATATAGCACAATATATCAATGAAAAGACAAATGCTAAAACAAAATTCATAAGTGGTCCTGCTATTGAAACAATTGCTTCTCCTTTTTCCATTGACATTTTTCTTGTATAATTACTAGGATTTACATGTACAGGTTTTCCCCATCCAAATCCTGCAACTAATAACATAAGTCCACCTATTGGATCTATGTGATCTTTAGGATTTAAGCTAAGTCTACCTTCTCTACGTGCTGTGTCATCTCCTAGTTTGTCAGCTGCAAATGCATGTGCAAACTCATGGAAAGTTATTGCTACAAGCACTCCTGGTATGCTAATTAGTAAGCTATATAATTGAGCTGGGTTTGCTAAGTATTGCAAAACTCCTATTAATATTAATACCCCTACAATTATATATAATGTTCTTCTATCAAATGAGAAATTGAACATATTTTCCTCCTATCAAAAAATATTTTATTTGTTTAATGTAAGTTACACTCAGTTTTATTATACTTTATAAATCATTATCTAATGATTTTTCATCCATTTCATTTTTTTCACCTAAATATACTATAATCACTATTTTTTTATTTTTATCCCTGTTTTCAACAATCTTAAGAATTTATCTCTGTAAAATATACATGATGATATTGTAATAACTATAATAGAAATAATTACATAAATCATTCCGCAAATTATCCATCCTTTCCAATCGTTTATGTTAATTTTTACTATTAAACTGCTTATTCCGCAAATAAGACTTATATTAAAAAATATCCATATCAAATTTTTAAATACATATATAATCTTTCTATTAATTAGGTTTTTTGAAATAAAAAATGAATATTGAATTGTTCTAAAAATATTTGCCACTAATGTTCCAATTACAACACCATATATATTAAATCCTAATAATATTAAAATCACTGATATAATTAAATTTAATCCTGCTTCTAGGAAAGCACCATTACGTGTTTCCTTATATTTTCCAGCAGCCTGTACAATAGTTACATATGGTGTTCTTAAACAGTAAAATATTTGTGTAAATAAAACTAAAATAGCATATATTGGCAAAACATATTCAATATCTGTTACTTTTTTTGTATATAATTTTACAAAATCTAATATAAGTAGAAATGCACATGAAAATATTAATGACACAAATATTCCTATAAAGTATTCATAAAATTCTAAGCTTTTTCTAAATTTATCATATTCTTCCTTTACCCACATGTCACCAAAAGCCGCTTCTAATCCAGATGTAAATATAGTCATAAGTTGTTTGATTCCATTACCAATATAATTATATACAGAATAAACAGATACTAGTTTAACATCGCAAAAAATTGTTAATACTACTATATCAGTATTATCATGTATTATATTAGCAATTGAATGTGCAACTACATCTCCACGTTTTTTTAATGCTGTATTATCTGCTTCACATTTTTTATTTAATTTATATTTTTTTGAAACATAAATATTTAATATTATTGGTGTCATTGTAAATACTAAAGCACTTCCAAGTTTTACAATTTGAATAGAAAAACCTAATTTAATTAATATACATGCTATTAAAGTATTAAGAATCGTTGATACAATGTGAATAATATTATATATATATATTTTTTGATCTGCTGCAAGTAAAGTTTGATATGTCATCCCAAAAAAATATTCTGCAAAAGTACCAATTCCAATAATAATTACTAAACTTGAAATTTCCAACCAATTATATGTAGTTTCAATAATTATTGGATACATAATTGCTAATGATAATAAGTATACTAGAAATATTATTCCAACTTTCCTCAAGAATTTCTCAGTAGCTTTTACAATTTGACTTGTTTTTTCAATATCATTTTTTCCAAGAGATTTATATAGCTCAACTCTTGTAGCTCCAGCAATGCCTAATCTTAATATAGAAATAAAATTTAAAAATTGAGTTATAGAAGATATGATACCATTATACTCAGATCCAAAAGATACCAAAATAAATCTTGGCAATATTAAACTACAAATAAAAACAACTACTTGATTTATTGCCAAAACTATTATATTATATTTAGCTTTTTTTAATCTTCCCAATTCCATATGTATATTCCTTTAATTATTTTTTATCCATTCATTTATTTTATTACATACTATTTCTGATGAATTTCCTGTTTCGTGTACTCCATAAAACTTTCTTAATTTTTTACACGATTCAATATAATCATCATAATTATAATCTTTTATTATATTAATTATTTCTTCATTGCTTTCTGCAACAATATAACCGGTCTCTTTACAATCAATATATAATTTTCTACTATTGCTAATATAATCTTCTTTATCTGGTTGAAATAAAATAATAGGCTTATCTCGTAATATTAAATCTCCTCCACTTGAAGAATAGTCTGTAATCAAAAAATCTACGACTAACAATAAATCTGCCATATCAGGATATTCAGAAACATCTATAATTCTATTATCTTTTGTATCTATGTTTAAGCCATTTGATCCAACATGAGAACGTAATAGACATACCCAACTTTTTTGATATTTTTTTTCTAACTCATCTAAAACTTGAATTAAATTCAGTTCTATACTTTGCTTATTTATTCTGTCTTTATCTCTAAATGTTGGAGCATATAATAATATCATTTTATTTTCTATACCTAATTTAGATATTATATTATTTGCTTCAGTATTTTTTTCATAATTCACTAATTTATCGTTTCTTGGACAACCTATTTTTAAGATTTCACCATTATATTTAAACGCTCTTCTATATAAATTTTCCCCAAAATCAGATCCTGCAATATAGATATCAATCAATTTATTATCTGAAATTGGATTTATTTTATCCTTATTTGGATTTGCATCATACAAAATTTTCTTAATTGCTCTATCTCCATGCCACGTACCAATATACAATTGTTCTTTACTTTTAAAGAAATTAGAATATACATTAATATTAGTCACAAAAACTTTACAAGTAGCAAGTTCTTTCATCATATTAAACCACTTCATTTTTACTTTTATTATATAGTTAGGTACAAAATTATTATTCATATATTTATCATTTAATAACCAAACAATTTTATAATTTGGATATAATTGATGTAATTTTTCTGATATTGCTCTTGGATTATCAGAATATTGTTTTCCACCAAAACTTAAAAATAAAATTTTATTTTCATCAATTCTATATACTTTATTAAGTATAAACATTAAAGTTCGATATATTATTTTTTTTATTTTATTTATTATCATTATACTTTTTTCCTTTCTGAAGCAATTATTTTAATTAATTTTTAAAAGTATCAACAAGCACTTTTTGTCTTTCTATACTTTTTGATAATATAATTACTATATAAATTATCATATACAGATATATTTTTACATAATCTTTGCTCTGCTCTTGAATTAAAATATCTCTAATTTTTTTTCCTCATTAAATTAATTTTGTACATCATATAAAAAATTATAGTATATGCTAAATATACTGGTAATGTAGTAGCATCATTTCTAGTTAAATTAATCATTTCAACAGCTATCATCGAATATAATGCTTTTTGCGATACATTAATTTCATTATAATATATTCTTTGATCAATTCTTCGCAAAAAAATAGAAAAAATAGCATATGCAAAGCATGCACCAAAAATTGTAAAATTATAATAAAGTTCTGCTATCATAGAAAACGCCATCCCTTTATATGGCATAATCATTTTTATTACATATTCTTCTATTCCGATAAATGGGCTTTGTAATCCTACCCTTCTTAAAATAAAGTCTAAAAAGGAATTCAGATATGTCATGCCAAATGTATAATTATGACCTTCATGTAAATATTCAACTATATATGTGAAAGGGGAAATTTGAAATCCTTCTTCACATAAAACCTCACCAACTGATGAAAGTGGATTTAAATTATATAAAGACATATTACCTTCACGCATTATTCTTACCATAGGAATTATTGTTACTAATATTACCCCCACAATTATGATATGTTTTAATTTTATAGTCTTAAATCTTAAAGAATATAATGCCAATATAATAACAGTAGAATATAAGACTTCTCCTCTATTTCCAATCGAAAAATGTAATAACATTGTAAATAAATATACTATGCTTCCAATTTTTATACCCTTTTTTGTACCAGAAGAGAAAAGCATAGCTATTGACAATGAAGTAATTATGTTTGAATGACTTAATAAAGGGTTTTCGCTTTTTATACTTAAAACGTATTTATAATTTTGTAAAAACATCCTTTTTGAAAAAATAACATATGCCAAATATATTGTAGCAATACTTAAAATTAAAATTGTAAATCTATCTACAAATTTACTACCTTTCTCATTTATACTATTGTTTATAGCAATTTCATTTTTAGTTTTTGTTGTTATACTGCTTGAAGATTTTTTATTGCTTTTATTTGTATAAAATTCCGCTATTAAAACAAATGTTAATAATACAATATTAGCTATAATAATTGCTTCTGGATAATATATATTATCTAGATATGCCATTTTAGCTAAAGATGTAAAATTTATATAACTTTTGTCAAAAAAGTAAGCTATAACAAATCCATTCATACATACCCAGTTATATAAAAAGAACATTGTAAATAGTCCAATATTTTTTATTCTTTTATTAAAACCTATCATAATTATTTCTGAAATTGATATTATAATTACTAATTTTGATAATAAATTGATATCAATATCTATATCAAAAAAATATAAAATAATAAAAGTAATATACATTAATACTGCTACAATTCTTGAAATAAATTGAATAAAATTTTTACTTCTTTCTATTTTCAAAGCTTATCTCCTTTAAAAAATTCTTTATTTTTTTCTTTTTTACTATTTATAACATCATTTATAGCTAAAATCCAGTTGTTTGAAACATAATTTGCTTCATAAATTTGAGCAATTTTTATATTGTTATTTCCAATTTGTAATAATTCATCTTCTCTATTCAATAATTTTCTCATGCAATCTGCAAGTTCATTTTTATTATTAACTTCAAATAAATATCCGCAATTTTCATTTTTTATTAATTCCTTTGCTATTCCGGTCTTAAAATCAGAAGATATGACTGGCATTCCTGTTCCCATTGCTTCAATTAAAACATTTGGAAATCCCTCAAAATCTGATGGTAATACAAAAATTGAAGATTTGCTAACTTCATACATAATTTTCTTCCTAGTACCCATTAAAAAAACTTTATTTTCTAAATTGTTAATTTTTATTTGTTCTTTTAATTTTTTTTCTAGTGGGCCAATTCCATATATTTTTAAAATATATTCTGGAAATTCATCTGATATCTCTTTAAAAGCATCTATTAATAATTTTTGATTTTTTTGAGGAATTAATCTACCAACAGTAACAATTTCCTTTTTTATTTCATCCGGTCTTTTTTTTGGAATATCATCAAAATTTACTGGATTTGGCAAAATTATCAAGTTATTATTAAATTTATGCTTTATGAAATATTCCTTTACCATATCATTTTGACAAATGATGCATTTGGGCCATTTATAGCAACTATTAATAAAAAAAGATATAAATTTAGAATATTTAGTAGGATCATTTCTTTCTGATATAAAAATTTCTTTATCCTTTTGAAATTTACTCACAATTGAAGCCATTATATTAGTAGTAAAACAAAATGATAAAATAAAATTATAATTTGATCTTTTTATTTCCTTATAAATGCTAAAATATCTTTTTAATTCAACAAAAGGAATTGAAAAAATCCTAAAAATTTTGCCTTTGAGAGGAGCTATATTCATTTTTATTACTTTAACTTTATTGGATAATTGATAGAAACAATTTCCATTGTTAAAAACCATTATCGTAACATCATTGTTTTTTGACCAACTATTAGCTAAATTTACTATGACTCTTTCAGCACCACCAGCATTTAACGCTGGAATTAATAACAATATTTTCTTCATATTTGAAACCCTTTACCTCTATCTTTCTCTTTTAAAACATACTCCTTATATTTAGCAAAAATCTTGTTTCTTTTCTCCTCTATATTTTTTATATCATATTCCTTAGACTTTTTAAAATTAATTTTAGCTTGTTCAATCATTTTTTCTTTATTTAATAAATTTTCGATTGCTTTAACAATTTGATTATTTTTATTAGGATTAAACAAACATTCTTCATCTAATAATTCTGGTATTCCTGCAATATTAGAGCCTAAACATGGGCACCCCACACTCATTGCTTCTATAACAGAGCGTGGCAAGCCTTCTTGTTTGCTTGGCTGAACATAAATGTCTATGCTTTTACACCATTCAATAACTTCTTCTTTTTTTAATGTTCCAATAAATTTTAGTTGATTTTGAATTTTTAATTTTGACGCAACCTTTTTTAAAAACTCACCCTCACCTGTTCCTACAATTTGATATTCTATATCATATCCTCTTTCTTTTAGAGTTTTCATTGCTTTCAATATAAAATGTTCACCTTTATACCTAACATCGACAGAATTAACTGTTTGTCCTATTATAATTTTTTTCATATTCATTGAATTAATTTTTTTAATTCTTTCTTCTAAAACCTCATCATCTACTTCATTTAAATATACATTAGAACAATTAGTAGTGACATTATAATTTGGATATCTTTTTTGTAAAAATTGTTTTGTTACATAAGTTGCAAATGCCGCTTCTTTTATATATTTACGTGTTTTATAAAACATTAATGGTGCTATTATTTTACCAAGTATTCCATGGTTCCATAATGAATCCCATGCACATCCACCATTTTCTACTAAGTATGATTTTTTTTGTTTCTTTGCTATTTTTAGAACAGAATTAGATATAATACTTGGCATCCTTGCAAAAATTAAATCAGCTTCATTGACATATTTTTTTATATTATTCTCAAAAACATTTCTGTCAAAGATAAATCCTTTTATAGTATTAAGATTTTTTACTTCAATAACTTTTATATTTTTAAGGGTTAAAGGTTTCATATTTAATTCCTGATAACTTTTATCACTTTTATATGTTCTAACAATAATTGTCAAATAATCAACTACTGAAAAATATCTAGAAAACATTTCATTTGTTAATGTAACATTACAATAAATACCATTTTTATCTTTATATAATGGTCCATCAAAACAAAATAATCCTTTAATCATTTTTTCACTTCCTTATTATGATTTAATACTGTCTGTATTTTTACTATTTATTCACTTAATCTTTCCCATTTTTTTGTTTTAAAATTAAATTGCTTTATTACTTTAGCTGGGTTGCCAACTGCAATTGAATATGGAGGAATGTTTTTGGTTACAACTGAATTGCTTCCTATAACCCCCCCCCCGCAAATTTTAGCTCCGGGTAAAATAGAAACTTTTTCTCCTATCCAAACATTGTCTCCTATTTCTACAGGCTTAGAATAAATTTTTCTTGCATTTGGTATTTCATCTGGGCTAGTGAATTCCTCATTGTTGTAACATCCATGATTTAAATCACTTATAAATACATTGGATGCAATTAACACATTATTTCCGATTTTTACTTTTTCATGTGCTGCAATATGACAATTATCACCCATTATGCAATTTTCACCAATTTCTAATGTTGGATCTTTTATAGAAGTATCACTAGGCAAATCGATTCTACATCTATAGCCTGTTGTAAATCCTTTTTGGTATTTTAGTAATTTTTTATTTCCTTTTATATATATAGGCATCCTTATTAGTCTAGCCTTTTTATAAAAAATTTTTGTATATATTAATGATACTGCATTTTTTATTACTTCTCCCATTGAGTATGTTTTACTTAGTTTCATTTTAATTCCTCCATTATATCTGTTATTTTATTTTTTAAAATATCAATTTCAAACTCTTTTTTATACATATTGCAAACATTTTTCTTTAATTGCATAAAATCTTCATTTTTCATTTCAGAAATTTCTTTTGTTATTTCTTGTAAGTTATTTTCATTTACATTAAATCCAACATTATATTTTTCTACAATTTTGGTTGTATCTTCTTTTATATTGTTTATAATAGGCAATCCAAATTTAAAATAATCTATAGATTTTACAGATAATCCAACACATGTTGAAGTTTTCATTACATTTATTCCAAATTGGCACTTATTAAATATTTTTGCCTTGATTTCATCATCAAAAACCTTTCCATAGTATTTATATGGTATTTCATTTTGTTCTAATCTCTGTATAAATTGCTCTCTTTTCTCTCCATCTCCTATAATATGTAGCTTTAAATTTTTATATTGCTTTAACTCTTTAAGCATATTTATAATTAAATCAATATCTATTATGTTATTAATTGAACCTAAGTAAGAAAGTTGTATAATTTCATTATCTATATCATTTTCATATCCAATATATTTTCCTACTAAATGTATTGTTTTAGTATTTTGGGGTAGTTTGTTCTTTAATCTATTTTGATATAAATCACATTCTGTAACAACATAATTAGCTTTTTTTAAATTTTTGTCCCTAAGGTTTGACCAAATTTTTAAAGGTAATGCTAACATTTTTTTTACTTTTCCCATAGGTAATGTTTCTGGCCACATATCTATGATATCAAAAATCACCTTTATATTTTGTTTTTCCTTTTTATATTTTATAATATACTTTGCTAAAAAATTAGGTGGTAATGTTGCATATATCAAATCTGGTTTTATTTTTTTTAATTCATTGTATATTTTTTTAGCGAATTCATAATGTGAATATATTCTTTGAAATGACATATTCTTTTTATATTCTTTAACATCAATATATATATATTCTTTATTTTTCTCTTCTACTTTCTTTTTGGTAATATGACTAAAGTTAGATGTTAATACTTGTACATCATGTCCTTCTTCCTTCATAGCTTGTATTATATACTCAAGTCTATGATCTACAAAAAAGCAAGCTACTATAGCTATCTTCATTTAATCATCCTCCGACTAGTTTTTTCTATACAAAGGAAAAAAGTTTGAATTTACATCAAAATCTTTTTCTTTCATCCTTATATCTACTAGCGTTTCATATTTTTCTTTATCAAATATTTTTTTGCCAACATAAAAATCCAATAATCCATCTTTATTAAAAGCTTTTTTAAATGTTAATAATGGGCTTTGGTCTCCACCATATCCTCCACCTAAATGAAATTTCTTATATCCTTTTTTTTGCATATCTAAGGCAATTTTATATAAAGTTAAATTGTTGGCTCCTAATCTCATATAGTCAGATATCGTACCACTTAAATGGTAGTGAGCATTTTCACCACAATACATTACTAATATTGAATTAACAGCCATATCATTTAAATATGTCGTATAAATTGTAGCATTATTCTTTAGATTTTTATATATACTTTCATAAAATTCATTATTAAAAAAGTAATACTCATCTGCGTTATCTCTTTTCATTGTTTCTACATATACTTTGATAAATTCTTCAAACATCTTTTTATCAAAGCCTGATTTTACAATTAAGCCATTTTTTTCTGCTTTTCTTATTTTATTTCTACACTTACTTTCCATATCTGCCCATATTTGTTCTTCACTTTTTAGTTTTATATATACCGTTTTTGAAATATTTACAATCTCATAGTCTGTATTTTTATAGAACCTATAATTATCGCTCAATGGATTTAATCTCAAGAATTCTGATATTATATTGTTTTCCTTACAATAATTTTCAAATTTATCAAAGAAATATTCTAATAATTTGTTGTCTTGTTCTCCTATTATATCTACACCTCCATATCCATAAGGTGTTGAAATATCAAAAAATGTATTTTTAGAAATTTCGTTTTTAAGTTGCTTATAATCTGCTATGTCTCTTTTAAAATACACATTAAATATATAGTTATTACCATCTTTTGCATATGCTAAAAAAGGCTCTCCATCTCCATTATAAAAAAAAGCATCCACATATTCCCATTGATAATATATGTCTTTATCTTTTACTATTTTTTTCCATTTTTCTTTTTCTGAAAAGTCTATTATTTTAAATTCCATTATTTTTTATTCACTCTACTTTCTTCTCGTACTATTTCTGATATTCTAACTAAAAAGCCTTTATAGTTTGCTAAAGCTCCCCCATATGATTTTTGTGCTCTTATTTTTTTGTTCATTTCTACATAATCATCATTATCTTTTATATACACTTCATCTTTTACCTTTTTATAATATTTACCGTCTTCTACTATCGGATAGATTTTTTTCTGATCATATTTGCTCAATTCTTTTAATAAATTACCAATTCCGTTATTTAATTTTTCTATTAAAGACACATTGTCATCATTTTTTTCGATTGGAATTCTATATTCTCCTATTACTGCTCCTGTATCTATTTTTTCTCCAATTTGATGCAAAGTTAAAACTGCTTCTTCATCATCATTTAAAATATTTCTTACTAATGGATATGGCCCCCTATTAGTTATTAAATCACCCGGATGTATATTAAAGCATTTATATTTAGAAATAATAGTATCTGGTATAATAATGCCAAAACAATATGACAATATAAAATCCACTTTATCATATAATTCATCATATTTAAGTAAATCATTTTTGTTTTCAACAATATAACAAGGAATTTTCATAACTTCTAAAAGTTTTAACATAGTATTAGAAAGCCTATTATTTTGAGTTATTACAAAAGATAATTCAAAATTATTATTATTTAGTATTTCTAATATAATTTCTTCATTAAATCCCATATAACAAATTTTTTTCACTATTTTATTAATTCCCTTTCTTTATCTAAATCTTTTATTTGTTCTTTTCCTACTAAAATATCTTCTCTTTTTATTACTTTTTTTACTGTTTTTAATATTATTTTTATGTCATTTATAAACGTGCAATTATGTACATATTGAACATCTAGCTTTAGTCGTTGATTCCATCCTACAATATTTCGACCAGATACTTGTGCTAAACCAGTTAAACCTGGTCTAACATCATGTCTATGTCTTTCTTCTTCTGTATAAAAATCTATATACTGTACCAATAATGGTCTCGGTCCAACTATTGCCATATCTCCTTTTAATATATTAATCAATTCTGGAAGTTCATCTAAGCTTGTACTTCTTAAAATTTTACCAAATTTTGTTAGTCTTTGTTCATCTGGAAGTAACTTTCCGTTTTCGTCTTTTTTGTCTGTCATAGTTCTATATTTATATAACGTAAATATTTTTTCGTTCTTACCTGGTCTTTGTTGCTTAAATATTGCAGGCTTTCCAAGTTTTATTCTAACTAATATGTACAAAATTAACATTAATGGGCTTAATATTATTAAAGCAATAAAACTAAGTATAATGTCTAAAATTCGTTTGAAATATTTTGCATACATCGGATTTCTCCTTTTTTACTTAAAAAGATTTTTAATTATAGTAATTATTCTTTCTTGTTCTTCTTGCGTCATTTTAGTATCAGATGGTAAGCATACTCCTCTTTCAAATAAGTCTTCTGATACAGATCTTTCGGCTATTTGAATATAGTCATATTGTTGAAATACTGGTTGCATATGCATTGGTTTCCATACTGGCCTTGACTCAATATTTTCTTTTTCCAAAGCTAGCATGATATCAATTGGTTTTACTTTTGAATCTTCTTTTAAGGTTATAACAGATAACCAATGATTTGGTTTGCTATCTTTTAGCATTGGTTGCATCTCTATCTCATTAATATCTTCAAATGCTTCTTTATACTTATTGTATATATTCGTTTTTTGCTCAATTCTTTTATCTAATACTTTTAATTGTCCTCTACCAATTCCTGCAACAATGTTGCTCATTCTGTAGTTGTATCCTATTTCCTTATGTTCATAGTGTCTTTCTTTTTCTCTACTTTGAGTTGCCCAAAATCTCACTTTAGCAATTTTTTCTGCGTCTTTTGAAACAAGCATACCTCCACCACTTGTAGTAATAATCTTGTTTCCATTAAAGGAATAAATACCATATTTTCCAAAAGTCCCTGTTTGCTTATTTTTATATGTTGCTCCTAAACTTTCTGCTGCATCTTCTATAAGTGGCACATTATGTCTATCACATACTTCTTTTATTTCATCTATTTTAGCTGGTGTTCCATATAAATAAACAACAATCACAGCTTTTGGATTTGGATATTTTTCAAAAGCTTTTTCTAAAGCTTTTGGATCCATATTCCAACTTTCTCTTTCACTATCAATAAAAACTGGTGTTGCATTTTGATATATAATTGGATTGGCTGTTGCAGAAAAAGTTAGAGATGAACAAAATACAATATCTCCTTTTTTTAAATCTAATGCTTTAAATGCCATATGAATAGCTGCTGTTCCGCTTGATAAAGCTGCTGCATTTTGTATTCCTACATAATGTGCTAATTCTTCTTCAAATTTATTTACATTTTCTCCGAAGTGGTGCAACCCAATTTGTATCAAATGCTTCTTTTACATACTGTTGTTCATATCCTTCCTCTGACATATGTGGTGAGGATAAATATATTTTTTTATTCAATTCATTTCCTTCTTTCTTTATTATTTATTGTTATTTTCCTTCATTATATATCAAAAACTTTTTAAATTTTTGATTTAGCTTTTTATTTGTTTTATTAAATTTACAACTTATTCACTATTGTAAAATTGTCATACAGCCCTATTGTCAATTATACTATTTTTTATATTTTTTTTCAATACCTTTTTAATTTTTTCATACATTTTACATTTTTAAATAAAATGCCATTTTTCATACTTGTTAGACAATATAATTTTTAGCATTTTTTCCTTTTTAAAATCAAATTTTATATGTTACACATATATAATTTTACTTTATCATAAACTTTTAATAAATTTAATATAATTATTATTCCAACAAAGAAGTCAATCATAACATCGGCAATTTGTATTCCTTTATACGTTACAAATAATTGATAGATTCAAACTGATATATTCATAAAATGCCAATGTTAACCTACCTGATTTTTTCTTTGGCGTAAAGAAGTATCAATATTTAAATGCAAATGTCGTTCTAAAACAAAACCATATTTGCATTTAAAAAATAATATTTTTTAGTGTCCTTGTAATTTCATTGAGCAAATATGTAGATTTGATAAATTTTACCTTACAAATATTGTTCAGCACATTTTTATTATACTTTATAAATCATTATCTAATGATTTTTCATCCATTTCATTTTTCATTTTTTCTATTTTATTTTTATCTGACATAGCATATGGTTCTTTGTTTCTCTGTTTTGCTTTTTCTATTTCAATAGTTTTTACTGGCTGTCCTAAAAAATATTTTCCATTACAAGATATTCTATCTATAAATTGACTATGTCTGTCTACTGTATCTATTTCTTCATTTGTTGACATTTTTTCTGGTAATAGTTTCGGCTGTTTTGAAATGAATTTATTTATAACTGGTATTTTTTTCAAAATTTCTAAAATTTTTTGCTTTATATTCAATTTATCGTTTTTTTCATTATGTTCAATACTTGGTGGTACAAATGTTGGTATTTCTTGCGTTGTATGATCTTTAGTTTTTTCATTAAGTACTTCCTCTATTTGTGCAATATTATTTGCCTTTATTCCATAGTCATGTTCAAATATTTCTACTGCTTTGTCTAATAATTCAGTAATTGACATATTTTTTCCATTTAATGAATATATCATATATTTTTTATATAATTTGCTAAATTCTTCATTGCTTTGTAAATATTCTGATAGTTGTGTTCCCTGTCCATTTAAAAATCCTAATTCCATTTCCAAAATATTGTAAAAAGCATTGATATTAGCATTATAGCATTGCTGTTCAGTTATATTTTCATTTTTTTCAAAAAAGTCTGTATCTATTATTTTGATATTTTCTTTATGCTCGTCCCACATTATACTTCCTTGATTTAAATCTTTAATTAGAATTTTATCTGATGCTAACCTTGTTAAATCACTTTCTGCCTTTTTTATTGCTAATTGTAATTTTGGTATTTCTATTTGTTTTATAGTGTCAGATAATTTAGTTCCTTTTACATATTCCATTGTATATGCTCGGAATTTTCCATCTATTTTTACTCTGTCTTTTGGAAATATGCAAGTATCATTTTCTATTCCAATTAAATTAGAAAAGTGTTCTTCATCGTACATTTCTAATCCTTTTTCATTTAATTCTTTTATTACTAAATCTGGTCTATATTCATATACTATTGAACAAGCTCCTCTGCCTATTTGTGGCATTTTCTTTAGTTTCTCAGAACTTATATCTAGTTCTTCCATATTTCCTCCTACGTTTGTTAATACACGATACATACAGTTTCATAAAATTGTTTAGAATTTTTAAAATAATTTAAATTCTGAATTATCTAATTTATTTTTTTTATTAAATAGTAAATTTTCAAAAAATAATATTAAATATTTTTTATCTTCCTCAATTCCTTTTGCAATATTGCTATAATTTGCTCTAACTAATGCATTTCTAAAGTATAATGAATTATCTTTGAATAGTTCATTATTAACTTCAAAACCTTTGCTGTTTAGATATTTTTGAATAAATAAAGCTGTTGTTCTTGTGTTTCCTTCTCCAAAAGGATGTACTTGCCAAATATGTGCAGTAAATGTACAAATTCTTTCTATTTTTTCCTTATCAGTTTTTTCTATATATTTTTGATTTGCTTCCTCTTCAAAATCATATTTTAGAGTTTCTTCTATCATAGAGTAATCTGCATATTGGACTGATTCTCCATCTAATATTGGTTCTTTCTTTGTAATGTTATAGTCTCTAAATTCACCAATATATTTTTCATCTATTCCTATGTCAATATTTTCAAATAGCTTTTTGTGATATTGCTTTAATGTTAAATAATTAAATGTAAAGGCCTTGTCATTTAATATTTTTACTATTCTTAATGATACTTCATCTGCTTGCTTTTCATTTTTATTTACTTTGGCTTTGTCTATATTTTCATAATATTCTTTTACTTCCTCTTCAACAACTTCATAACTCTTTTTTCCGATTATATTTTCAGTTGCCAAGTCTACCATGTATTTAGAAGGTGTAAGATTATCTACTGATTGCAAACCAAATGCAATATTCCAATTTAATTGTCTCTGTCTAGAGTCTTCTGTTTCTCCAATTTTTTCATATTTAATTTTATCTAAATATTTTTCCTTCATAAAATCTCCTTTAGATTATAAATTTTCATCTAATTTTTGATTTTGCACTTATTTAATAGTTCTTCATTAATTGCCTGAAAGTGGTTTCATAGTTGGGAATAACAAAACATCACGAATTGATGCCTCATCTGTAAGAAGCATAATAAGTCTATCAATTCCAATTCCCAATCCACCTGTTGGTGGTAACCCAATTTCTAAGGCTTGAATATAGTCCTCATCCATCATACTAGCTTCTTCATCACCAGCTTCTTTTGCTTCTACTTGTTTTTTAAATCTTTCATATTGGTCTATTGGATCATTTAATTCAGAAAAAGCATTTCCATATTCACGTCCACCTATAAATACTTCAAATCTTTCTGTCATTTTTTTATTATTTGGACATTTTTTTGCAAGTGGTGAAATTTCTACTGGATATTCATAAATAAATGTAGGTTGTACCAATGTTTTTTCCACATATTCGTCAAAGAAAATGCTTATAACATCTCCCCTTGTTTGCTTAATTTCTGGAACTTCTAAGTTTCTCTCTTTAGCAAGTTTTAATGCTTCTTCATCTGTTTCGATTTCATTGAAGTCAATTCCTGTTACTTCCTTAATTGAATCTATCATTGTAATTCTTTTCCATCCAGGAGTTAGGTCTATTTCTTGTCCCTGATAAGTAATTTTTGTTGTTCCCAATACTTCTTTAGCTGTTCTTGAGAATATTTCTTCAGTAATATCCATCATATCGTGGAAGTCTTCATATGCAGCATATAGCTCTAATTCAGTAAATTCTGGGTTATGTCTAATGTCCATCCCTTCATTACGGAATACTCTTCCTATTTCATACACTTTATCAAATCCACCAACAATTAATCTTTTTAAATTAAGCTCTAAAGCAATTCTTAGATACATATCTAAATCTAATGTATTATGGTGAGTAATAAATGGTCTCGCTGATGCTCCACCTGATATTGTATTTAAAATAGGGGTTTCTACTTCTAAATATCCTTTTTCTTCAAGAATTTGTCTTATTTTTCCAATAATTTTACTTCTTAATAGAAAAGTTTGCTTTACTTCTGGATTTACAATTAAATCTGTATATCTTTGTCTGTAACGTAAATCTGGATCCTTTAATCCGTGAAATTTTTCTGGTAATGGTCTTAATGATTTTGAAAGTAAAGTTACTTCTTTTGCATGAACAGAAATTTCTTCTGTTTTTGTTTTAAATACAAAACCAGTTATTCCAATAATATCTCCAATATCAAAAGTTTTAAAAGCTTTGTAACTTTCTTCACCTAAGT
>CANRML010000006.1 GCA_947631725.1 uncultured Clostridia bacterium | reverse complement strand
TAAATCCTTTAGAAAATAGCACTTTTGAAATCTCTTGACTGTTTTCAAATTCTATTGAATTTTATTGAAAAACGGTCTTTTTTGGTCGAGGTGACAGGGTTCGAACCTGCGACCTCATGGTCCCAAACCACGCGCGCTACCAACTGCGCTACACCTCGATTTATCATGCTTATATATTTTAGCATAAATTTTCTTAATTTGCAATATTTTTCATTGATTTTCTTGAATTTTTTTTATTTATACAGTATAATAATAGTATATTGTTTTTTACAAATTATGTGCCCGTAGTTTAGTTGGATAGAATGCGAGGCTACGAACTTCGAGATCGGGGGTTCAAATCCCTCCGGGCACACCAAAATCGGCAAGACATATCGTCATTGGTTCTTCAATGTCATACATCTTGTCGATTTTTTACAATAACTCTTTCATAGATGGAGGTATCTTATGAAGAAAAAAATAATAATCATAATTTGTACAATTCTAGTTACAGTTGCACTATGCATAACATCATATTTTTACGTTAAGCAAAATACAGATAAAACAGACTTAAAACATTATAGTTCAGACCAAAGCTTTTATTTGCAAAATGAAAAATTATATGTAAAAGATAACCTCTCTGAAGAATACTTCTTAGTGCCTGGTGACTTTTCTCAAATGAGTATGGTTGATTATCAAGATGAAAATTATAAATCAAATATAAACACAACCGGAGGAGTATATTTCTATTATAAATCAAATAATAGAACATATTTAGTAAGAAGTGATAATCTTAAGGACTGGACAATAAAAAATATTGATATACCAATAAATGCTAAAATAAAATATATTAGAATTTCAGGAAACTACGGATATATTTTTTACTTAGATGAAAATAAGATTGGATATATTTTAAAAACTACTACACAAGGAAACTATTGGAATAAAGTTCAGACACCATTTCAATTAAATGAAAATTGTCAATTAAGATTTCTAAATGAGTTTGGGATGACTTCTGACGGTTTTCTAACAGTACCAAATGAAGATGGCTCAAAATGTGATTTGTATTCAATAGACGATAATTCTGAAGAAACATTTAAAAAAGTTGATATATCTGAGCTTTTAGAAGAAAATTCATCAGAATTAGACTATTATCATATGCCATCATATTGGAATAATGAAAATTCTGCAAATTACCTTTTGTTAGAAGTAGGAAAAGACAAGGATGACTTTGATACTCAGCGATTTTTATCTACAAGTTCTTCTAATACATGGATAACGGAAAAGCAATATTATATAAATGTTCAAGAAGAACAAGATAAAGATAATGCAACAATTACAAGGTATAATAAAATGGTAGATGCTTTAGATGAAAAAATTTTCTTAAAAGATTTTAAAAATTACTCAGTAGATAGTAATGAAATAAAAATATCTGAAGAAAAAGCTAAAGAAATAGCTGAATACGGTTTTAAAGAATTCGCCGCAAGGATTGCTAGTGAAGGAATCGTAGATACAGTAAAAGAATATATAAGTGTTGAGGAAGTATATCTAGATAACTGTTTTACAAGAAAATATCATGAATCTGATGAAATATATACTAATTATAAAAAACGTAAAGCTTATGTTATCTCTAAAGAAAACGAAATGGGAAATGGAGTACAAGTATATGTTGATGTAACAACTGGTTTAATAATTGGAGGAACTGCTTTTGGAGATTAAAAAAATGCGTATTGCTTTTATAAAGTAGTACGCATTTAAAATATAGATTTTATTGTTCACAATGCTCACAATGATGTTCTTTCAAATTACATTTTTTTATTATTTCTTCCTCTGATAATTTTCTTTCTTTTCTATAATAATCTGCAATTGCTTCATGTATAGCTTCTTCTGCTAATACAGAGCAATGTAATTTTACTGGTGGTAATCCTCCTAAACTATTTACAACATCAGTATTTTTTAATGCTAAAGCTTCTTCTATAGTTTTTCCTTTTATCATTTCTGTTGAAATACTACTTGTAGCAATTGCTGCACCACATCCAAATGTTTTAAATTTAACATCTTTAATAATGTTATTTTCTACTTTTATAAACATTTTCATAATATCTCCACAAACTGGATTGCCAACTTCTCCAACACCTGATGCATCTTCTATTTTTCCTACATTTCTTGGGTTTGTATAATGATCAACTACTTTTTCTGAATATTCCATTATTGTTCTCCTTCCTCAATAAATTTTTCCCATAATGGTGACATTTCTCTTAATCGATTCACAATTTCTACTATATTTTCAATTGTATAATCAATTTCCTCTTTTGTATTATATTTTCCAATAGAAACTCTTAATGAGCCATGTGCAATCTCATGTGGTAATCCTATTGCTAATAAGACATGAGATGGATCTAATGAACCTGATGTACATGCACTACCACTTGATGCACAAATTCCTTTCAAGTCTAAATTTAGTAATAGCCCTTCCCCTTCAATAAATCTAAATGAAATATTACTATTTCCTGGTAATCTTTTTTCCATATCTCCATTTATCTTTATATATGGTACTTTTTTAACTATTTGTTCTACATAGTAATCTCGTAATTCTTTTATTTTTTTATTATGCTCTTCTAAATTTTCATATGCTAATTCAATTGCTTTTCCTAACCCTACAATACCTGCTACATTTTCTGTTCCTGCTCTTTTATTTCTTTCTTGATGTCCACCATTTATAAACTTTTGAAATTGCACACCTTTTCTTACATATAATGCTCCAATTCCTTTTGGTCCGTAGAATTTATGCCCTGATAAAGAAAGACTATCAATATTTAAGTCTTTAACATCAATTTTTACACTTCCTACAGCTTGCACAGCATCTGTGTGAAAAATAATATCATGTTTTTTTGCAATTTCCCCTATTTCTTTTATTGGTTGAATTGTCCCTATTTCATTATTAGCGAACATAACTGTAATAAGAGTTGTTGTTGGTTTAATAGCTCTTTCTAATTCATCTAGCTTTATAAATCCATTTTCGTTTACTCCTATATAGCTTACCTCAAAGCCTTCTTTTTCAAGCTGTTTACAAGTTTCCAATACAGCAGGATGTTCTATTTTTGAAGTAATAATATGATTTCCTTTTTTCTTATAACCATATGCAATTCCCCTAATTGCTGTATTATCACTCTCACTTCCACCTGCTGTAAAATAAATTTCATTAGGCTCACAATTCAAAGCTTTCGCTACTTGACTTCTTGCCTCTTCAACAGCTTTTCTATTTTCTCTACCTAATTTATATATAGATGATGGATTTCCATAATTTTCTGAAAAATATGGTAACATAGCTTTTAATACTTTTTCATCCATTTTGGTAGTTGCACTATTATCTAAATATACTGTATTCATATATATCTTCCTTTCCTATAAAACTAGTAGGAATTATATCATATATTTCCTACTAAGTCAATAGGAATTGTATTTTTTATTTTGCTAAGTCTTCTAAAGTTTTACTGTCAACATATTGGCTTATAGCTTCATCTAGGCCTTTCCAAAAGGAAAATGTCTTGCAGTTCTCTTTTTTCTTACATTTTCCTTCTTCAGTTAAACAATAAGTAGGAGCTAGTTCTCCCTCTGTAGCTCTTAATATATCTCCAACTCTATATTCGCTTGGTTTTTTTGCTAATTGATAGCCTCCATTATTTCCCCTTGCAGTTTTTAAATATCCTGCTTTATTTAACATAGCAATAATTTGCTCTAAATATTTATTAGATATTTCTTGTCTTTTAGCAATATCTTTTAAAGATATATATTCCCCTTTGCTGTTTATTGCTAAATCTACCATAACTCTTAGTGCATATCTTCCTTTAGTAGTTATTTTCATAACCTTCACTCCTTATTATATATGAAATACAAATGTTGCTATATTAAAAAATACTAATACAGATAATGTGTCAACAATTGTTGTTATCAAAGGTGCAGCCATAATTGCTGGGTCTAGTTTTAATTTCTTCGCAATCATTGGTAAGATACAACCTAATAATTTTGCCATAATTACTGTACAAATTAAGGTAATTCCTACAACAATTGCAATTTTTAAATCATTATATTGAATCATAATTCTTATAGAATTTGCTATTGCTAATACAATACCTACAACAATTGCAACTCTTATCTCTTTCCATATAGCTTTAAAAATATCTTTTGTAGAAAGTTCTTCCATAGCTAATCCTCTAATTATAAGGGTAGAAGTTTGAGATCCACAATTTCCTCCTGTATCCATAATCATAGGGATAAATGCAACTAATAATGGAAGTGTAGATATAGCTGCTTCAAAGTTTTCAATTACTTCTCCCGTAAGCATTGCTGAAATCATTAGTATCAATAGCCAAATAATTCTACTTTTAGCATGTTTAAATACACTAGTTTTTAGATATGTGTCTCCATCATCTGGTGTAATAGCAGCCATTTTCTCGAAGTCTTCTAAAGTTTCCTCTTGTATAACATCAATAGCATCATCTATTGTAATAATACCAACTAATCTATTTTCTTTATCTACTACTGGTAATGCAACATAGTTATATTTATCAAACATTTTTGTTACATCCTCTTGGTCGTCTAAGGTATTAACTTTTACAACATTAGTGTCCATAATGTCCTTTATAACTTCATTTCGTTCAGCTACTAATAGGTCTTTTATATCCACAAATCCTAATAGTTTTCTATCAACTGCTACTACATAGCAATTATATACATTGTCTGTTTTTAACCCTTTACGTTTAATTACTTTAAAAGCTTCGTCAACTGTCATATTTTCTTTTAAATCAATAAACTCTGTTGTCATAAGTGTTCCTGCTGTATCATCTGGATAATTTAAAAGTTCATTTATGACTTTTCTATTTGTAGCATTAGTGTTTGCTAAAATACGCTTTACTACATTTGATGGCATTTCCTCAATTAAGTCAACAGCATCGTCCATATATATTTCGTTCATTACGTTTTTTATTTCTGTATCTGTTAAGCAATTTATTAATCTTTCTTGGTCATCATGTTCAAGTTCTACAAAAACTTCTGCTGCTTTTTCTTTTGATAAAAGCCTATATATCATTATTGTTTTGTCTTCATCTGCATTTTCTAAAATGCTCGGGAAATCAGCACTATTTATATTTTCTAAAAATTCACGTAGTTCTTTAATTTTTTTGTTTTCGATAAGATTTGATACTTTTTCAATTATTTCTTCTGATTCCATACTAATTCCCCCTTTTATCAAATTAAAACATTATAATTATACCCCTTTTTACTAGGAAAAGTCAATTGTTAGCTAAGTAATATACATTACAAGCCGTCAATTTTTTTAAATGTTCACATTGAGAAAGATTTAATGCCTTTTTTACTATTTGAATTATCTCATCTTCATTATGATTTATAAACACAATAATTCCTTTTGATATATCTCGATTTTTAAATATTTTCTGCACATCACTTTCTGTATATTCCATATCTTTTGAAATATATGACTTATCTATCATAGAAAATATATAAATATCATCTAAAAAGCTTCCAACCTGTGGGTTATAAAAATATGCTGTTGGTAAATCCGATTTTTCAGTTATTTCTTTCACAAACTCTTTTCGGTCTTGGTATAAAAGTTCTGGCTCTAAATTAAGCACACTTGGTGTAATTGCCATTATGCAAAATAGAGTTATCATTATTATATTAGTTATTTTTTCATTTGTAATAGATACTAATAATTTATACAAAAAATATATAACTATCACAAATATTAGACTACATACAGGTACAATATATCTTAAAACTCTCCAAGGAGAACCTATTGCAGATATAATAAAAAAGAATATACTTGGTATTAAAATAATTTTTATTATATCCTTCTGTTCTTTATCTAATTGCAATTTTCCCTTTTTATAAATTAACATTACAATAATAAATAAAATAATAAAAAATAAAGTTCCATTAAATCCATAATAATTTAAGTTTTTTAAATGTTCTTTGAAATATGATACTAATTCATTTGTATTTTTAAAATTATCAATTACTCCTTTTCCTCTATATCCAAAAAACATATGTTGTAACATATATGGAAATATTATAACAGATATACCCAATGACATAAATATTGTTATTGTATAATAAATTCCTTCTTTTATTCTCTTTTCTTTAATATATTTTGCCATAAAAATTAAATATAAAATAAAAATTATTAAAAAATAATAATAGTGTGTTAGAGCTCCTGCAATTACTGTAATTCCAACTGCAACCAATAATGGCAAATTTTCTTTTTTCTTTTCTGACAGTTTTATATGCAAAAGCAAAGTTATTAAAATTTCTAATGTTAAAAGAGCATACATTCTAATATATACCACATTACTTATAGATGCCAATGTAATAGATGATATAAATGCTAATACTGTTGCTTTTTTCTTTGCATTTTTTTCTTCTTTTAGAAGTTTATTTAAAATAACATACATAAAAATAGTAACAAAAGCATATATTAAAACATTTACTGCAATACCTATCCATTTAGAAAAATGTCCACAATTGATTTCCATTGCAATTCTTAATATTAAGTAATATAGTGGTGGATGCACATCATTTTTTTGATTTTCATAAACAGGTTTATAATTTCCTATTTCTTCTTTTTGTACTGACAAATAATCTTCATAATATTCTTTATCATGCCATACATTAAAAAAATCATCATTATTTTGAAATTCAACTTTATCATAATTTGCTAATCCAAAAGAATATGCCTCATCTATATGAAGATATTGCTTATTAGCACCAACAACACAATATATGATACTTTGAATTATAATGAAAAAAATTAGTAACCAATTTTCTTTAATACATTTCTTTAATTTATTTTTCATAAACTACCCCATTTATTTTATTTCCTTATCCATAATAGCACAAAAATAATAAATATTGCAATATAAAGAAGCATTGCTTTTTTACAATGCTTCCTCAAATATTTATTTTAATCTTTACTTGCATCATATACATTCTCATATTCTGATGGATCTGGCTCTATAAAGTCTTCCTCTGTTACTGTATCAAATTCATATTTGTAAGTTTGTATACTACTTTCTATTTCTCCTATTGGTGCTGATTGTCCAAATCCAACTACTAGTCCTGTATCTTTGCTGATATACATACCATATGAATTTGTATCTTGCAATAAGCCAAAGTTTGCAATATAATAACATTTTTCTCCATTATAACTTGTTTCTCTAACACTTGCAAAAATAGAACCTAATATTTGTTGCCACCAGCTTTCTGTTTTTAATATATTTTCTGGTTTAGCCTCTAGAGCCATTTGCTGATTTAAAACTGCTTCCGTTTTTTTACCATCTTTTATCACATACATATTAGTTGTATATTCTTCAATATTTTGATAACCTATTTTTCTATCTTTTCCAAACATTGTAGCAACTTGATTCATTTCATTAATAGGCATAAAGTTCGTTAAAATAATCTTTCTCCTGTCCCCTAATCTATATACTTCCATTTTTGTAAATCCTCCAAAGTCATTTGTATAGCCTCCAGAAACAGTTACCTTATGAAAATTAGTAGAATCCACATATTGTTCTGCCTTATTAGATAACTCTGATATGATTATGATTTTCCTGCAAGAATCTAGTACAAATATCATAAATATAATTAGTAGAATAATTCTTAAAATTCTTAATTTATTTCTATATTTTTTAAAAAAGTTAATTTCTCTTTTATCTGGTTTTTCTGTTTCTATCTCTATCTTCTTTTTCATATTCTCATATATAGTTTTACATTTTTCACACTCTTCTAAATGTTTTTCTATATATGCATTTGTTTCTTCATTAGTTAAATTATCAATATAATTTGGTAACAAATCTTGAACGATTTTACAATCTTTTTCCTCTTTCATTTTCATCACCTTCCTTTATTTTTTGTTTTCCTCTGTAAAAGGTTACCCTTGCCCAGTTTTCTGTTTTCCCTAGGATGTCCCCTATTTCTTTAAAACTTAATTCTCCAGTAATTCTCATATATATAACTTCTCGTGTCTGCTCGTCTAATTTTTGTATTTTCCTATAAAGCTCTACTTTGCTCTGATTATTTATTGCTTCTTCTTCTGTACTATAATCTGCCGGCAAATCTGTTAAATCCTCTTCATCTTGAAACTTTTTCTTTTTTCTTAACTCGTCATACCAAAGATTTTTTGCAATTTGGCATAACCATACTGATATTTTACAATTACCTTTAAATGTATGTATTTTTTGAACAGCTCTGTAAAAAGTTTCTTGTGTTAGTTCTTCAGAAATATCGTTATTATGCGTTAAACAGAATAAATATTTATATACTGTTTCGAAATATGTTTCATATATTTGTTCCATATTCTGCATAACAATTTCCTCCTTTGAATATATGACGTACTAAATTACAATTCGTTACAATTTTTTTCATATTTAAAATTCCAGAAAGTTCTGGAATTTATATTAACTCTATTAAATTATATTTTATTTTTTGTTCATCTAAACTCTTTTTTTCTCTATCTGTGCAAGTTAAAATTAAAATTTGTCTATCTCCATATGTATTAGATATATATTTCAAAAAATTATTCAATCTTTCGTCATCAAAATACGCAAATGCTTCATCTAAAATAATTGGTAATTGCTCCTTAGATAAATCATCTATCATGGATAAGCGTAGTGAAAGATATAACTGTTCAATTGTTCCAATACTTAATTTTGAAACTGGAATATATTCTCCCTTTTCATTTTCTACAATCAATCCTTGTTCATCATTAAAACGCACATCAGAATATTTTCCATTAGTAATTTTAGAAACTATTTCTGATAAATTTTTAGTAAATTTAGGTGTAATGGTATGCTTCATTTTTTCATAGCATTTCTCTAAAATCTGCTTAGCAATTTCAATTGAAGTATTTAATTTTTGAATGTCCGCTTCTTCCTCTTTCAAATTCACATGCTGTTCTTCTAAATTCGCTAATTGTTCTAATTTTGGTAACATTGAATTTCTATCAACTTCTAAGGAACGTAATTTTATTTTTTGCTCACTAATATCATTTTGAAGGTTTTGAATATTGTATAAAATATTATTTTCCGTAATAAAATCTATTTTTTCTTTTTCTATTTCTGGATATTTTAAAAGAATTTCTTCTTTTTTCTTTACAGATTTCTCTTTTATTTCATTATTAAAAAGAGTAATTTCTTCTTCAATTTTTTTATTATTTTTTTCTAAAATTTGTATTTCATCTTCTAATAAATTCTGTTTTTCTTGTAAAATTTCATGTTGTTTCCACTTATCTTCCTCTAATTGTTTATTTTTTCTTTGTTTTCCTGTAACTACTCCAGTAATTATTGCTAAAGAAAAAATACTAGCAATTAAAATAGAAACACTAATAATAGTTTTATTCCAAAAAATTGATTGCAAAATACAATTTAATATTAAAATTATTATAACTGGTATTATTAAATATTTAAAATATTTTTTATCTTTAGGTTTTTTTTCTTCATATTCTTTTTTTTGCTCACAAATGTTGTCAATTTTCACATCTATTTCTTTAATTTTTTCTAAGTTTTGTTTTTTTAAATTTTCTTTTATATCTATTTTCTGTCTTTCTTTTTCTTGTTCCTCATATATGATTTTTATTTCTTGATATACCTTTATTTGATTTTCTAAAGTTTTTAGTTTTTCTATAATTATATTTTCTTCTTTTTCTGTCTCATATTGTTTTTCCTTGTAAGCTTGTAATTGTTCTTTTTCTTCTATTATTTCTTTTAATTTTTTTTCTATTATATTTATTGGCTTTTCACGGCTTCTACTAGTTCCTACTTCTTCTAATTGCCTACGGTCTAGTCTATCCATTGCTATTTTATATGATACTTTATCTTCTCCAGTTCCTACAAGATTTGCAATTTTTTGAACTAACACATTTTGCTCATTTTTTTGTAACTCTATTTCTTTTTGATTTGTTACAAGTGTAGATAAAAAAAGTTCCTCATCTACTTTTGTTTGTTCATAAAAAAACATATTTCCCAATAATTTATCTATCGGAAATTCTTTTGAAATATCTTCTTTACTTTCATTAAGTATTTTAGGATTTTTTTTCTTGAAATCTCTTTGAATCTCATATGTTTTTCCATCATCTAATTTATATATTAGTTTTCCAGAGAAATCTTCTCCTGACCAAGGTTTATATTTTTCAAAGTCTGAATATTCTTTTCCTTTTTTGGTTTTAGAAATCCCATAAAGAATATTAACTATATATGATAATAAAGTGGATTTTCCTGCTTCATTTTTTCCGTAAATTAAGTTTATATTATCACTAAATTCTATTTCTTTATTATTTAATTTTCCATATTGATTAATTTTTAGTTTTTGGATCTTCAAAATATACTCCCTTCTATTGAAGTGCTTCAAATGCTATTTCAATTGATTTTTCTAATATTTCTTTTTCCTCTTCCGATAATTCTGGATTTTGCAATTTTTCTAGAATTTCTTTCGCAAACATTCCTTTTAATGTGCTATCATTTTTTATTTTTTCTAGGTCATAATATGGTTTTGTCTTATCTTTTATTTTAATAATTTGATTACTTTCTATAAATTGATAAATTTTATATACATCAATTTCAAAATGACGAAAACCTGTTAAAATAATCTTTACAAATTCTGTTTCAGGATAATCTTCTTGATTTATTTTCTCTATAAGTTCTTCTCTTGATAAAATATCTGTAACATCTATTTGTTTTTCAACAAATGCTTTTTCATCTAGTGGTATTAACTCTAAATGAATACTATTTTTAGTTACCTCTCCCACAATCATCCCATGCTCTCCTAATTCATCAAATCCTTGTGAAATAGTTGAACCTGGATATACAATTCTTTGGTCTGGTTCATCTTTATATGATGGTTTATGAATATGCCCCATTGCAACATAGTCAAATCCTTTTTCTTTTAGTATTTTTGCGGAAATAGGATTATACTGTTTTTCCTCTGTATTTGAACTGTTCAAATCTCCATGAATTACTACTATATTTAATTTTTCTGGATTTTCTATCTCTAATTTTTCTATTCCACAATCATTGCAATAAAAGTCATTAAATCCATATCCATAAATATCTGCATCTTGTGTACTTACTTTTTCAAACTTAGAGTTAAAAATATATACATTTTTACTCCATTTAAACTGTTCATAATATGAATTTTTCAAGTATGGGTCATGGTTTCCAGGGCTTATATAAATTTGAGTATTAGGAATTTCTTGAAATAGATTATCTATGTATTGTATTGTAGAATATTTAATATATTTATGTTCATATAAATCTCCTGAAATAAATAAAAATGGTATATCATTTTCCTTAATATATGTAATTACTTTTTTAAAAATTTTCCTTTGGTCTAATCTACGTATATCTCCTAACATTTCTTTACTTGATAGATTTACAAATGGACTATCAAAATGCATATCTGCAATATGTACAAATTTCATAGCTTTTTCTCCTTCTTTTTTGTTATATCATACAAACGGAAGTTTGTCAACAAAAAAAGATATGTATAAAACATATCTTTTAATTATTATCATCTAAAGGTCCAAATAACTCATCAAATTTTGCTCCCGAGTTTGCCACTTTATGCTCCTATTAACAGCCCTCAAACCCATAATTTAAGCAGGTTTGCCAGATTTCTTTTTTTGAAATTTTTTGTAGTCATATAATTTCTTTTGTATCCCTTATATACCAACAATTTGCTCCCTTTTTAAAAAAATGCAAAAATTTCATGTAGGTATATAGATGTAGGTATATATTAAAACTCGCATAAATACTAGCATACAAGCGATTTGTTTTCCATTTTCTGTAAAAATTTTACGATGCAAGTGGCAAACTCGGGTTATATCATACAAACGGAAGTTTGTCAACAAAAAAAGATATGTATAAAACATATCTTTTAATTATTATCATCTAAAGGTCCAAATAACTCATCAAATTTTGCTTCCAATTCTTTTTGTAAATCATATGTATCTTCTTGCTGTGGTAATACTGGAGCCTCTCCCATTTCTTCTAATATTCCTGTTGGCTTATTCTTTTCTTTTTCAATTCCAACTGTTATTGGTTCTAATTCTGGCTCTTGATTTTGCTGTTGTTTTGGTTCCTCAATATCTTCAAATAAATCGTCCAAAGATTCTATTTTTAAATTTTCTACCTTTTTTTCTTCATCTTCTTCTGGTACATATGGGTTATATGGATTATATTTTCTCCATTGTCCTCTTTCAATTTCTCCAATATCATTATGACTAATCTCATGTGCTGCTAATTCTCTTGCCATTGGTTTTCTAAAATAATAGAATTTTTTAGTTTTTACTGGCTTTAGTCCCTTTACAAAGATTATACAATCATCCATATCCATCCTACGGAGTTCATCTGGTGTCATTAAAGCTCTTGCCATAACTTGGTCAGATACACTTTTTCCAGTTTTCCAGTTTTGTCTATCTCTATTTATTGATATACTATCTCTTTCTATTGTCTTTTCCCCTAGTTGTTTTGAAAAATATTCGACTGTTTTATATGAGTTACTTCCTAAAAATACATGTGTGTCACAGTTACCCATAATAGTTTCATATGATTTTTCATAAACGGCTTCTAGTTGATCTACATTTTGTAATATAACACTAAATGATATATTTCTACTTCTTGAAGTTGATATTTTTTTATCAAAGTCTGGTATTTTTCCAATGTTTGCAAATTCGTCTAAAATGAAAAATGTTTGAGTTTTTAGCTTTCCTCCATTTAGGTCTGCATAATCATATAACTGTTGTATCATTTGAGAGAAAAATATTGTTAATAAAAAGTCATATGCTGTATGAGTATCTGAGGAAATAACATATACTGCTGTTTTTCTATTACCGATTTCTTCAAAATCTATTGTATCTGTTGATGTTAATTCTGCAATTTCTTTTGAGTCAAATTTTCCTAGTTTTGATTGTAATGTACTTAAAATAGAACTATAGGTCTTTTCTGGTGCTATTTCTATAGATTTATAGTACATCCTTGCTGGATGGTCATATGGTAATACACTAATTAAGTCTGTTAATAAGTTGCTTCCACCTTTATTGTTTGCTGCTCTAACTAGTTCTGCACAACTTGCTAAGTTCTGTTCTTCTGGTGGTCTAGTTGCTAATAAATAATAAATTAAAGCTTTTAAAAGCATCTCTGCTGAGTCATCCCAAAATGGTTCTGCTGTGCTTCCTTCTGATTTTTGACCTCTAATTATTGTATTTGCGATAACATCAACATCTATTTCTGAATTGATATGTTTTAATGGGTTATATCCATCACTACATTGTGGTCTAACTAAATTTAATACTTTTATTTGATATCCATTATCTCTTAAATATCCTGCTGTTCTGTCATATAGTTCTCCTTTTGGGTCTGTAAATACATATGATCCTAACATTTGATATGCATTTGGTATAGAATATGATGCAGATTTACCAGATCCTGATCCGTCCAACGACTAATACATTTACATTTCCTCTTTTATCAACTGGTAAGTAATTATTTTCTGCAAGTATAATTCCTTTATTTTTATTTAAAATATGATATTGTTCACCATGTTTACTCCAATCACTAGAACCATGTTCTATATCAGAAAACTCATTTTTTGGTGCAGTACGCACAAACCCTATGAAGAAAAATATTAAATAAAATATAGAAAATCCAAGCCATATAGGGAAAAAACTTCCAATTGCTCCTTGTGCAAATTGATTTCCTAATGCTTTAAATGGGTGCATAACATTTTGTGCAATTTGCTCAAAAAATACAGTTCCTTCAAAGTTTCCTCCTTGATTTGCTTGGAAAATACTAAGGGATAAAGGCGAAACAAATACTATGGTTAAAAATACCCATAGTATTGCACATATTATAAAATTTGTTCTATTTCTTCTAATTGCTCCTTGTATCTTGTAATTCATACAATTCACCTACTATCTTTAGTTAAACTATCTATCGATATCTTCTTGTTTTTCTGATTCACCTTTGATGTTTATTGTTCTTCCTGCTTTGATACGATCATTTTTTAGTTTTTTTACTAATCTGCTATCCATGTATACTTTTTTACCTTGTATATCTCTATAAAAACCTTTTTCGTCTTGTCCAAAATCATGTGCAGAAACTTTTATATTCATAAATTGTTCTGAGATTTGGTCGATACTTTTTTGTCCAGCTACATCTACTTGTGTTGCATCTCCTGCTTGTTGTTCTGGTTTTAATGTATTTGCTAATGCTTCAATACAAGCACTTGCAACTACTATTTGCATTTTTTTATCGACATCTTTTTGTGCTCCTGGATTTCCCATTTCAAACTTCCTCCTTAAAAATCCTTTTTGTCTCTGATTTCAAAGGCAAAATAAGATTTGTATGGTTTTAATTTACATTTGCCTTTCACTTCATTTGTATTCTCATCAAAATATAGCACCGGCTCTACTTCTTCTGTTGTTTCTGGGTCAATAATACATATTGGTCTCTTTAGATTTGGTGTGTATTGGAAATCTTTGTATTCTGTTTCCATTTCATTATATATACTGTCAAATTTCAATGGCATTGGTTTTTTAGAAATTGATATTCTGTCTCCCTCCAGTAGTGCCATATTAACAACAACCCTATCATTTCCAAAAGATAATATTACTAATTGGTCTTCATCTTTTGATGGATTGTCTACATAGAAAGTTTTTCTAGTCGCATCACCTCTAATTTCTTGTGTGTAATCTAACCTTTGTATTGTGTATTTTGGTGATTCTTCTAAAAATTCTTTTTCTGTTTTATTTACTTGATAAATTACAGTTTTTACATCTTTAGGATCTGTGATACTAAAGTGCTTTCCTTGCCACGTCTCCATCTTTCTTATGACACCTCACTTCTATGAATTCACATAGCTTGTCTTTAGTATGCCCACTCTTTATTATACATTAAAACAAGCTACATGTCAATATAAATTTATGTAAATTATAAATTTAAGCTTCTTTTTTTGTTTCTTCCCTTGGTTTGAATTTTGAAATTTCTTTTAATTGTTCATATAATGCTCTTTCTTCTTCTGACATATCGCGAGGAACAACTATTTTTATTTCTGCTATTAAATCTCCTTTTCCTCCTTGTGTAGTATGGTATCCTTTATTAGGGATTTTTAGTTTTTCGCCACTTTGTATTCCTTGAGGAATATATATTTTAGTTTCATCCTCCATTGTAGGGATTGTTACTCTAGCGCCTAAGCCCGCTTCCCAAGGAGTTAATAATAAATCTGTATATAAATCATTTCCATTTAATTTAAATGTTTTATTATCTTGTATCTTTATTTTTATATATAGATTTCCATTTTTACCACCATTTGTGCCTTCTTTTCCTTGCCCTAATAGTCTAATTTTAGCTCCATTTTGTATTCCTTTTGGTATAGTTATTGAAAATGTTTTGTTTTTACCATCTACTGCTTTAAGTGATATTTTCTTCTCACCACCAAAATATGCTTCTTCGATTGGTACTTCGATTTCTGTTTCAATATCTTGTCCAACTATTGGTTCTTGTTTAGAATTTCCTGCTACTTTTTCTACATTTCCTAAAAACATTTCAAAAATTGATTCTTTAGTTCTCAAATTTTTTTGTGTTTCTCTTGCATTATGAGCATTCCATGTTCTATCATATTTTCTTTTTGACGCTGGTACTGATAAAATTCGATAAGCTTCATTTATATCTTTAATTCTTTCTTCTGCTAATTCATTTCCAACATTTAAATCTGGATGGTATTTTTTTGCAGATACTCTATATGCTGTTTTTATTTCTTCTATAGAAACTCGACTTGTTTCTAAGCCTAGTATTTTATAATAATCTTTATATATCATTTAACATCCTCTCCCATTTGTTTTTAAAATAGGTAATTACATTATACCATAAATTTCAAAAAAATCCATACTTTTTTATGGATTTTTCGTTTTATTATATTCAATTTTTATTAGTTGCAAAGTTCATAAAATTTCATCCCATTTGATGCTTTTATCAAAATTACGTCCTGTGACTTTGTTTGCTCTTTTAAATATTTTTTTATTTCTTCTCTAGTTTTAAAATAATATGTTTCTTTTCCTTTTGCTTCTTCAACTATATATTTACTATTTTCTCCAGAGCATACTAGAATATCAATATCTGAATTTGCTACTACTTGCCCTACTTGTCTATGTATCTTTTCTGCATAATCTCCTAATTCAAATATATCTCCCAATACAGCTATTTTTCTATGTCCTTTATATCCTTCTAAATACTGTATTGCCGCTTTTATTGATTCTAAACTAGCATTATATGCATCATTTATAATTGTGATATCATTTTCTTTTTTAATTATTTCCATCCTCTTTTTTGTTAATTCAAAGTTTTCAATTCCTTTTTTTATTTTATCTATTTCAATTCCAAGTATTTTTCCTACAAGTGCAGCACATAATGCATTATATACAAAGTGAATTCCTCCTACTGGGACTGTAATTTGTATTTTCTCTTGTCCTATATGGCATAAAAATGTACTACTATTTTCTTGTAATTTGACATCTTCAGCCCATACTTCTGATTCATTTTCCATCCCAAATGTATGCATATATAACTTACTATCTTCTTTATTTTCAAGGTTCCAATTATGTAATAAATCATTATCATTATTTATTATAATTTCTTTTTTATCCATCCCTTCTAAAATCTCTAATTTTGCTTTTAATATATTTTCTCTAGAGCCTAGATTCCCTATATGTGATGTACCGATATTTGTAATAATTGCAATATCTGGTTTTGCAATATTTGTTAATAAACTAATTTCTCCAAAGTGATTCATCCCCATTTCCACTACTGCTACTTCTTCATTTGTCAAATGCAATAATGTAAATGGCAATCCTATATGGTTATTATAGTTCCCAATGGTTTTTAATGTATTAAATTGCTGAGAAATAACATTTGCTACAATATCTTTTGTACTTGTTTTTCCTACACTTCCTGTTATTGCTACAACTTTTAAATTTTTTCCATATTTTTCTCTTTTATACTTTGCTATTTTTTGTGCAGCAAGTATTGTATCTTCTACAACTAGAATAGTTCTGTCTTTCCATTTTTCTAATATTTTTTCATTTAATTCAACTGGTTGTATTATTGCAACTTTACATCCCATTTTAAATGCTTCTTCCCAAAAGTTGCTTCCATCTATATCTCCTGTTTTTATTCCAATAAAGGTTGCTTCTGGTTTTAAATCTCTTGTATCATATGAAAATATAGTGCAAACTTCATTTAAATTTCCTTGAATCATTTTTGCTTGTGTTATATTAATAATCTCTTTTACCGTTATTTTATTTTCCATATGTTTTTCCTCCCTAGTTTTTGATAATGCTATTGTACTACAAGATTTCTAAAAATGCAATGTATTATATAATATGTTGTTTCTGCAAAAAAGGATATGAGAAAATATATTCCCATATCCCTTTTTGCTATTTTTCTACAGAGCGGTTTGCAATTTCAATAGCCTTGGTTACGATATTTCCACAGTCCTTTGAAGACACATTAGCCCAACTTCCACCATCTTTTTTGACTTGGTCGTAAACTCCAAGTTCTTTTGCAATTTCCTCTCTTAAATTTTCAGATATCAATTTGCTATTTCTAGACATAATAATATCCTCCTGAAAAAATAAAATTGTACCGACTTTTAATTAAAAGTCTTATTCATATTTTCTACATTTTTTTTTAATTTATGTTGTCAATTTTTGTAAAATAATAAAAATTAAAAAATATAATGACAAAAATGCCTATAACGTGATATAATATAAAAGAATAAATTTGAGGAGAAAGTTATGGTAAAAGATGATATTCTGTTAGAAAAAGAAACCTCTTCTGAAAAAGCCACAAGTCCTACTGTAGATGAAGAAACTGAAATAAAAGAAGAAGTAAAAACTAAAAAAAATCAAAAAAAATCAAAAACTAAACAAATTAAATCTAATGAAAAAACAGACACAGCTATTGATGAAAATATAACTGAAGAAACTAAAAGTGAAACAGAATTAGATACATCTAATATTTTAAATACTGTAGATGTTTCTGAGGAAATTAAAGAAAATACTAAAAAGTCTGAAGAATTTAAACCTGTAGAAATTAAGCAATCTACCACTAGTGTATTACATATATTTTTGATTGGGCTTTGTGTTTTCTTAGCACTTTTCCTTGCTAGTTTTGTTTGTTTTACTTTAATAAATTCAAAAAGTAAAACAATTATATCTGGTGTATATGTACATAACTTTAATGTTTCAAAATTAGATAAAAATGAAGCTTTGGATTTTGTAAATAAAAGTATTTCTAGTCATCTTCCAGAGGAAATAAAATTAGTTTATAAAGATTTTGAAACTGCTATACCAACAGCTGATTTAAATATTTCTTTTGATACATCTTCTGCCGTAAATCAAGCTTATTCAATAGGTAGAAATGGAAATTTATTAGAAAATGATATTGTAGTTTTACAAACATTATTGTCAAATGTTAAAATAACTCCTGCTGTTACTTTTAATGAAGATTCTTTAAAAAATACTCTTCAATCTCTTTCTGCAAAATTGCCGGATTGTGCAATTGAAAGTAGTTATTACCTAGAAGATTCTAAATTAATTTTGACAAAAGGTAGAACTGGTAGTGTTGTAGATGTTGATAAAACATTAGAAAGTATAAAAAAGCAAATACAAGCTCTAGATTTAGAAAATAGTATTGAAATTTCAACATTACAAAAAGATCCAACGCCATTAGATGTAGATAAAATTCATAGTGAATTATATGTAGAGCCTAAAGATGCATATTTTACAAAAGACCCATATGCTCTATATGCAAGTGAAAATGGAATTGATTTTGCAATTACAATTGATGAAGTAAAAAATATGTTAAATGAAGAAAAAGAAGAATATGAAATACCTTTAAAAATTTTGGCACCTAAAGTAACAACAAATATGCTAGGTAGAGAAGCTTTTCCTGATCTATTATCTACATATTCAACAAAATATTCAACTCGTGATAGAGATAGAACTACTAATTTAATGTTAGCAGCAAATAAAATAAATGGTTTAGTTTTAATGCCTGGAGAAACTTTCTCATATAATAAAACAGTTGGTGAAAGAACTATTGCTGCTGGTTATCGTAAAGCTCCAATATATGTGAGTGGTGAAGTAGTAAATGATGTTGGTGGTGGTATTTGCCAAGTTACAACTACTTTATACAATGCAGTTGTTTATGCAAATTTAGAAATTGTGGAAAGAACAAATCATCAATTTGTACCTTCTTATGCACCAGCAAGTCGTGATGCTACTGTGGTTTATGGAGCAATTGATTTTAAATTTAAGAATAATCGTAATTATCCAATTAAATTAGTTTGTTCAGTTAGTAACGGAACTGCTAATTTCCAAATACTCGGGTTAAAAACTGATCAAGATTATACAGTTGAGATTACAAATAGAGTAACTAAAACTACTTCAAGCTCTATATATTCTGAAGCATATAAAATATTAAAGCAAAATGGAAAAACTGTAGGAACATATTTGTTATCTAAAGATGTATATAAAAGACATTAAAAAAGGGAGTTTATACTCCCTTTTACATTGTTAAAACTCCATTAGGTGTATCTTTAATAACTAAAATATCTTCTTCCCTACCATTTTCTGCATTGATATATACTAAAAATTCTGTATCTTCTACTTTTCCTTTAAATTCATAGCAAAGAATTTCGGTTTTCCACTCTGTTGGTATATATGCTAATCCTTCGCTTTCAATATTAAGCTTTTTATTTAGGGTTTGTTTTGCTTGCTCTTTTGTAATTTGTACTTTTGAAATATCTCTTTCTACATGGTTATTTAAATATCCTGTTGTTTCTATCCCTAGGATTTCTCCATTATCTAAAGCAATTTTTACTTTAATTAAATCTGGATACATTATTACTCCATTTTGGTTATACGCATAATTTATAGTCATAATTCCACTTTGTGTTAAATAATATGTTTCCTTCATATTTGGAAATCCTTTTTGTGTAAGAAAATCTTTCCCTATTTGATCTGCTTGTTCTTGTGAAATTATTTCAGAAGTTACTTCTCTATCATAATTCATATATATTACATGTCCACCTTTTTGTGATATGGAAATATTTATATTTTCATCTTCATTTGTTTGAATAGAAAAAGTATATGATATTATTGTTGCATTTTGAGATACTCCTAAATTTGAAATTTCTTTTATTTTGTCTTGTCCTATAAAATCAATAGCAATTTGTTTTGCTTTTTCTTCGTCAATGTTGTCCCCTGTTAATCCTTTTGGTTGTGTGCTTGTTAGATGTTCAGAAAATGCGCCATCATAAATTAATCCAGAATACTGATGGAAATTTTCTTCTAAGTTGCTAAACCCATCTTTACTTTCTGTGCTAACTTGTTGTGCAAATGCTACTTTTCCTTTTTTAGTTAATTCTCCCCATGTAATTCTTCCGTTGTTTATATCTTCAGATAATTGATTTAATGTATTTTGTAATTCCACACTATAATTATGCAAATCTTCTAAATTGTCTAAATCTTGCTGTGCTAAACTTTCGTCATATATATTTTTACGTGATAATGCATAACTATAATCACTTACTTGATTTAAAAATTTTTGTGTATTTTCTAATTCTTGACTTTCTATTGGTAATCGAGATAAATATGTTTGTGCCATATTAGCTTCTCTCCATAAGTTAGTTAATGTTTCCGCTCCTTGTTCTGGAGTTGTAGATATAACAGATTTTGCTAAATAGGTTTCTACATTACTAACATAGTCTACTAATTCATAAAATGCCATATTATATGTGTTTTCTGACACTTGCCTTGCTTCTCTTTGTTTTTGATATAATATGATTCCTAATGCAATGATTATCAGTAAAAATACACCTATAACACTAAGCATATGTCCTTTTTTTAGTCTGCTTATCCAATCTTTTATTTTATTCATCCTAATCACATACCTTTCTAATTATTTACAGAATTTATGCTTTCCTATAGTTTTTACTACTGGTCTTGACCATATCCATTTATTTGTTGCAGTTGCTGGATTAAAATAGTAAATACATCCACTTGTAGGGTCCCATCCATTTATAGCATCTCTCGCTGCTTTATACACAGTAGAGTTCTCAGCAATTGGATGATTTATTTGTCCATCTGATACTGCTGTAAATGCACCTGATTGATAAATTACCCCAGCTATTGTATTAGGAAATTGTGAGCTTTTTACACGATTTAGAATTACTGCTCCTACTGCAACCTGTCCTTCATATGGTTCACCTCTTGCTTCTCCATTTATTGCTCTTGCCATAAGTTGTACATCTGAGGTTGAATTTGATGTTGCTCCATAAACTATATTTTGATTTCCTTTTTCCACAGTTATTAATATAACTGTTAATAAACTTATTAAAAATATTGTTAATCCAAATTTTTTCAAATAATCACCTTCTTTTGTATATTTTGGTTTTTTTTCAAAATTTTATACATATTTTTTTTAGTTATGATATAATGGAGTTGAACAAGGAGGTAATAATGAAAGTTCTAATATTTTACGCATCATATGGTGGAGGTCATTTAAATGCTGCAAAGTCAATAGATACTTGTTTAAGAAAGCTTGATTCAGAGTTAGATATTGAATTAATTGATTGTATGAAATATGTAAATATAGCATTAGAAAAAATAACTACTGCCGCTTATCGTCAAATGGCAAAGAAATTGCCTTGGGCTTGGGGTAGAATTTACGCAGATTCTCAAAAAGGTCCTTTAGCACATATTTCTAGTAGGTCTAATAAAATCCTAGCAATCAAATTATTAAGGTTACTACGCGAAAAAAAGCCAGATTTAATAATTTCAACACATCCTTTTGGAAGTCAAATGTGTAGTTATTTGAAAAGAAAAGGAAAAATAGAAAGTAAAATTGCAACTATTATGACTGATTTTGCACCACATGACCAATGGCTTGTTGGAAGCGGTCATACAGATTATTTCTTTGTTGCCCATGATAAAATGAAAGATTATCTTATTTCAAAAAATATTCCTGCAGAAAAAATATATGCAACAGGTATCCCTATTTCTGAACGCTTTTTGTTTTCTTTTGATAGAAAACAAATTTTAGATACTTTTGGATTAAAAGATAATTTAAAAACTGTATTATTTTTTGGCGGTGGTGAATTTGGTTTAGGTAAATCGAAAACTATTGAAATTTTTGAAAGTTTAGTTCACTATATAGAAAATATACAAGTTGTTGCAATTAGTGGAAAAAATGAAAAAATGAAAAATACATTTTCTGAAATTGTTACAAGGAATAAAAAGGAAAAATCTGTTAAGGTTTTACCATATACTGACAAAGTTCCAGAGTTAATGTCCATTTCTGATTTAGTTGTTACAAAGCCTGGCGGATTGACAACTTCTGAAAGTTTAGCTTGTAATCTTCCTATGGTAATTATTAATCCTATTCCTGGTCAAGAGGAAGAAAATGCTGAGTTTTTAGAAAGTAAAGGAATCGCTATATGGATAAAGAAAAAAGATACTCCAAAACTAGTTTTTCAAGAATTGCTTTCTAATCCTGAAAAATTGGCTCAAATGAAGGAAAATACAAAACAATTAGCAAGACCTTATTCAGCAGAAAATATTTGTAATATTTTATTACAAAAAAATTAAACTCCCAAATGGGAGTTTTTTACATTTCTCTTCTTCCTTCTAATGCTTTAGTTAGAGTTACCTCATCCGTATATTCTAAGTCACCACCTACAGGAATTCCATGCGCAATTCTAGTTACTTTAATTCCTAAAGGTTTAATCAGTTTAGACAGATACATAGCTGTTGCTTCTCCTTCTACTCTAGGGTTTGTTGCTAAAATTACTTCTTTTACTTGTCCCTCCATAAGTCGACTTAGTAATTCTTTAATCTTTATATCATCTGGTCCAACACCATTCATAGGAGAAATAGAACCATGTAATACATGATATACACCTTTGAATTCATGTGTTTTTTCCATTGCTACTATATCACGTACATCTTCAACAACACATATAGAAGTAGAATCTCTTTTAGGGTTACTGCAAATAGAACAAGGATCTGTGTCTGAAATGTTAAAACATTTACTACAATATTTCAAATTTGTCTTTGCTTCAATTATTGAGTTTACAAATTTGTCTGTTTCTTCTTTTGAACAGTTTAACATATAGAAAGCAAGCCTTGCAGCAGTTTTATGTCCAATGCTTGGCAATCTTTCAAAACTTTCAATTAGTTTTTCAATTGATGGTGAATATAGTGACATTTTATATTTCCTCGTTTCTATTTACTATCTGTTACATTAGTCCTGGTATATTGTATTTTCCAAGTTCTGCAGCTTGTGCACTATCTACTTTTCTTAATGCTTCATTAACACAAGTTAATATTAAATCTTCTAACATTTCTGTATCTTCTGGGTCTACTACTTCTTTTTGTATTTTTATTTCTTTTAAAACCTTTTGTCCTGATACTTTTACTTGAATAGCTCCTCCTCCAGCTGTTGCATCAAATTCTTTTTGCGCTAATTCCTCTTGTGATTTTTCCATACTTGCTTGCATTTTTTTGGCTTCCTTCATTAAGTTATTAATATTCATCCCGCCAAATCCTCCCATCCCTCCTGGGAATCCTCCTCTTTTTGACATTTTAGTTTCTCCTTTCTGATTTTAATCAATAATATTAAATGGTATATCAGATGCATTAGCAATACTTTGTAAGCTTTCTTCTACTGTAGGTATTGTTTGTGCTTGATTAGTTTCTTCAATATATTTTATTTGCATTTCTTTCCCACATGCCATTGAGACTAATTTAGTTAATTCATGTATATTTTCTTGTTTTTCTAGTACTGCTTTACCAAATGATGTAATTCCATTTTTAAATTGAATTCCTACTGTCATATCATTTAGTTCTGATGCTTCTGTATTTATTAGATTTGTATATAATACAATTTTTCCACTATCTTTTAAGTTACTAACTATTTTAGGCCACTCTTTTGTAATGTTTCCTGATGTTCCCATTTGTGCTTTTGGCTTAGGTGGTATTTTTTGAGTAACTTTATTTTGTACTTGAGCTACTGGCTCACTTTTTACTACTCTTTGTTCAGCTACTGGTGCAGATACTTGTATTACAGGCGCTTGAGTTATATTAGCACATAACTTAATAATTCCTGCTTGGAATACAATACTTTTTTGAGTTGACCATTTCAATTCATTTTGTAATTCTGATAATTTATATATAAGTTCTACTAATCTTTGTTTTTCAACTTGATTTGATATGTTTTTTATTTGTTCTATTTCTTCTTTATTATATAATTCTACTTTATGAGAAGATTGATATATTAAAATATCTTTAACATATTTTATCATTTCCCACAAAAAGTTTTCTAAATCTTTTCCTTGGTCAATTATTTCAGTTGTTGTAGATATTGCTTTTTCAACATCATAGTAAATTATTGCTTGTATTATGCGATTTACAAAATCAAATTTAGGAATTCCTACTAAATCTTTTATTTTATCTTCATCAATTTTATTGTCTCCGTCTTGAATACATCTTTCTAAAATAGATAATGCATCCCTCATTGCACCTTCTGCTAAAACTGCTACCATATTTAAAGCTCCATCTGTTGCTTCAATATTGCTTTCTTGGCATACTACTTTTAGTCTTTTTATAATATCTTCATTTGAAATACGTTTAAAATCAAAGCGTTGACATCTAGATAATATTGTGGCTGGTAGTTTTTGTGGCTCTGTTGTTGCCAAAATAAACTTTACATGCTCTGGTGGCTCTTCTAAAGTTTTTAATAAAGCATTAAAAGCACCTGTTGATAGCATATGTACCTCATCTATGATATATACTCTATATTTAGCCTTTGTTGGTAAAAAGTTTACTTCTTCTCTAATTGCTCTTATATCTTCTACACTATTATTTGATGCAGCATCCATTTCTACAATATCTGTTAAAGATCCATTAAGTGCTGCTTTGCAAATTTCGCATTTATTGCAAGGTTCTCCATCTTTTGGATTTAGGCAGTTAATTGCTCTGGCTAATATTTTAGCTGAAGATGTTTTTCCTGTTCCTCTGCCTCCATTAAATAAATATGCATGCCCAACACGATTTGCTATTATTTGATTTTTTAGTGTCCTTGTAATATGTTCTTGCCCAACCATTTCGCTAAATGTATTAGGTCTAAATTTTCTATAAAGTGCTGTGTATCCCATTTTTTTCACATCCTTTTATGGAAAATGGCAGATGTTCTTCCATCTCTCTATAGAGAGTATTCCACATAAAAGATTCTACTTATTGCTGCTTCCTTCCGGACCTGACAAGATTCATAGGCTTTTATCGGATACTCTCTATACAAAGATGAAATCCTTCTACCATTTGTTATTATACACTATATATCTTGCTTTTTGCAAGCATTTTACAAAAGATATTTAATATTCCTATTGCTTAATTCTTTTAAATACAAATTGCTGCGTATCTGTTATTTCTTCTGATACAGTTCCTTCTTCCACTATATTTTTTAATGGTAAGTCTAAAGAAATTGTACCTTTAAAAGATTTTAAAGACTGTAATTTTATTGTTAAATCAAATTGCACATTTGCTTGTAAATCTTCTTCGTTTACATTTGCTTGTTTTAGAAGTTCATTGTAGTTTGTTTCTTCTCCCTCTACTACTTCTCCTTTTTCATATTGTGCTATACCTTGATTAGCAAATCTAAATACAATTAGTCCACCTTGATTAGTAATTTTTAAGTTTTTCATATCTGAATTTTTTTCTACAGTGCATATGATTTCATTTGCTTCTAAATCTTCTTTGTTTGTGAATATTGCATCTTGTTTTGTTGAATCTGGTTTATATATATGTAATTTTCCTTGTTCATTTTTTTTGGTCATTTTTATATTGTCAATAGTTACACTCTCTATTGCTTCTATTCCTTTATATTCTGGATTTTTTTCTATGTATAAATAAATATCATTATTTTGGTCAATGCTAAATTGAAGTTTATTTTCTTCTGTTGGTTTAGATTCTCCTGATGATGAGCTTATAATAGATATTTTTGAAATTATAAATGGCATATTAGTTTCGCCTTCAACAGAATATTTTAACACTGAAAATCCTAATATTAATAGCATTATAAATACTATGCCAAATAGTATAGCAATGTGAAAAGATTTTTTGTTCATTATCATTTGCATCTCCTGCTTCATTTATTTCTCCTTTTTTCTTAGGTATTTAAAAAATTCTTTTAAAATTCCTTCGCACTCTTCTTGCATAATTCCTGACTGATATTCTACTTTATGATTAAATTTATAGTCTTCTAATAAGTTAAATACTGAGCCTATTGCACCTGTTTTTTCATCACTTGTGCCATAATACACCTTACGGATTCTTGAATTTATTATTGCTCCTGCACACATTGAGCAAGGTTCTAATGTGACATACATATCACAATCAATAAGTCTCCATGATTTTAGTTTTTTACTTGCCTTTTGTATGGCTAATATTTCTGCATGTTTTGTAGTGTCATATTTTGTTTCTTTTAAATTATGTGCTCTTGCAATAATTTTTCCATCTTTTACAATAACACATCCAACAGGTACTTCTTCTTTTTCATATGCTTTTTTAGCTTCTTTCAAAGCTTCCTTCATAAACTTTTCTTGCATTTTTTACCCCAATTAAGTATATGCAGTAATCTAAAAACAATATACTGCATAAATTTACCATTTTTATTATAACTAGAGTATCATAATTCATTAAAGATGTCAAATGTAAAACTTTTCAATTCTATTTATTTTTTAAGCTTTTTTGTTTTTCTTTTTCTATTTGTTTTAAGCTTTTTTCGGGTGTTGGTAAATCTTCTGGCATAGTTCCACCAATATCAGCAATTGCCTTTCTTACTTTTCTTCCAACTTCATAATGAGTAAAATTAGCATTTTGTTCACCTTTAATGTTATCTTTTCTTAGTTTTTGCTCTGTTTGTGAAATTCTAAATAAATTTGCTATTAATTCATCACTTCCCATATTATCTAAAATATCTTCTCTATATCTTAGTCCCTTTCTTTTTGCAATATCATCTGCTGTTTCACCATTATATAACCCTTTATATCCGCTATTATGAAATTTATCAAAATTTTTAACTCCTGCTTTTTTTGCTGTTTGATTAAGTGAATAATTTCCTTTTCTTGTTAAATCTCTTTGGTAAAATCTTTTTTCATCTTCTGTTAGCATACTATATTCTTTTTCAGTTATTTCTTGTTTTCTAGTTTGAACAGCAAAATATGTTTGAGCAAGTGCAATTACTTTTTTTCTACTATCTCCATTTTGTGCTATTAAATAACAAGCATAGCGAGATAGTTTGTAATCCTTAATTATAACTTCCGCATTATTAGCACGTTTTGACAACTTGTCGGCGCCGACAAAATGTTCAAATGCACTTATACCACTATTTTTGCAAGCTTCTTTTGCTTTGTTTATTACATTTTCAAATTTTCTCCACTCTTTATAATCCAAAACAATTTGTAATTCTCTTGCATACCAATATTCATTTCCGTTTGCATCGGTATGTTTAATCTCCTCAAAGCTTTGATTTTTGTGCTGTTCAACTTCTTTCATTTTGTTCATAATTACCATCTCCTTCATATATTTTTTGAATTATACTACGGTTTCAAGCAAAAAGCAATATTTTTACGAAAATTTGTTTTATTTTTTTAATTTAAAAAGCTGTTTCTTTTTTAAAACAACTTTTCTAACCTTTTTAGTCAAAGCTTTTTCTCGTTTTTTGTATTAATAATATGTGTTCTTAAATACTTATTATGCAAATTCCGTGATTTTGTTTCAAACTAGAAACCTCATAATAAGAAAAAAATCTCTTATTATGAGATTTCTAATTTTGTATAGATTATTATATATAATTGGTGTGCCCAGGCGGACTCGAACCACCATCGGTCGCTTAGGAGGCGACTGCTCTATCCTGCTGAGCTATGAGCACAT